>NZ_JAKEUW010000016.1:0-170907 GCF_022398115.1 Vibrio sp. Isolate22
AAGTATTGGAAAGAGCGGTATGGATACCACAAGCGTTCACTCTCAGAAACAGCGATGTATCGAGTTAAACAGTTGCTAGGAGGGAAACTGAGCTTAAGAAATTACAATGCCCAGGTGGGTGAAACTTACGCAATGATAAAAGCGTTGAACAAGCTTACTAGGTTAGGTATGCCTAAAACTTGTCGTATTGACTAAGAAATACGCGAAACGGGTTGGCTCTATATCTAAATTTAATTACGCAACAAAGCCTGCATAGTGTACCCTTTACTGAGAGAGAGTTTGATAGACGTTAAATATGAACATCATGGATCTTTAATTAGACTGTAGCGTGTTTACTATAATTCCATACGAGCAACTCGTAGATTTATGTTTAGACCACATAAACTGGAGAGAAATTAGCTAATATCAAATGAATACAGTTAACGATATGTCTCGAGGTGTCTTTTTCGTTTATGAATACAAAACAAGCTCTGAAAATTGCAGAAGACGGCTATGCACCATTATTTAAAGCAACAGACTTTTTACTAATAAATCTGTCTTTGGCAGTTGTTATCAATACCGTATTTGTTGATGAAACCGCAATTGATGTGGCAGCGGCGTTTGTTGTCGCGACATTCTTTCTGTTATTCGGCGAGTATTGCCATTTATATCGTGTTCACGTTCGTCGACGCCTGGATTCTTCTATTGTTCGAATTGTTGCGACAGCCTTCTTTACTCTGATCGCAATGGAGATCGTTAAATATAATGTAGAGGACTTAGTCGGAAGTCAATTAAGTCATTTTCACAATGGTTTGTATTATATTTGGTTTGCAAGCGCTATGTTGTCAACCATTTTGATTCGAGTTATTGCGTTTGCGATCTATCGATCGTGTTTTAAAAAGTACAAAAAGGTAAAGAGAATAGCGATTGTCGGACTATCACCTGCAGCGATTGCTTTGGAAAAGCAATTACTGATTTATTACAGGAGCCAAGACATAGAGATTGAATTGTATGACGACCGTAAGGAAGAGCGGTTTGGGTACATGATTAAATCTCCTTATATTGGAACGGTAGATACTTTGGTTGAACAAGCACAACACAACCAGATTGATGAGGTTTACATTGCCTTACCTATGGTCGCAAAAGAGCGAATTATTCAATGTCTGGAACTTTTGTCTGATACTACCGTTGATACTTTTATAGTCCCCGATCTATACAGCTACAATCTCTCGGCCTCTCAATTCAAGTCTGTTGGTAACGTACAAACGTTAAGTATCTTTGGTACTCCATTCGATGGGATAGGCGGAGTGATCAAGCGAATAGAAGATATTGTTTTAGCAAGCCTCATATTATTGCTTATTTCTCCCGTTCTTTGTGTGGTGGCTGGTGGAGTCAAATTAAGCTCCAAAGGCCCTGTTTTGTTCAAACAAGATCGTTATGGTCTAGGTGGCAAAAAGATAAAGGTGTGGAAATTTCGTTCTATGAATGTGATGGAGAATGGAGAAGACTTTAAACAGGCAACACAATCAGATCCAAGGGTGACCAAGTTTGGTGCGTTTATTCGTAGAACGTCATTAGATGAGCTTCCACAATTTTTCAATGTGTTACAAGGGTCAATGTCTATAGTCGGACCTAGACCTCATGCGGTTGCGCATAATGAGCAGTACCGAAAGATTGTATCCAACTACATGATTAGGCATAAAATAAAGCCCGGCATCACAGGCTGGGCGCAAATTAATGGTTATCGTGGAGAGACCGAAACCGTCGATAAAATGAGTAAGCGGGTTCAGTATGACATCGTTTATTTACAGAATTGGTCGCTTTGGTTGGACATTAAAATAGTGTTTCTAACAGTTTTCAAAGGGTTTGTTAGTGAAAAGGCGTACTAGCCTATTAAGTATCAATGTTGTGTTTTCTCTTGGTTTGGTTAGCCAAGTTTGTCATGCCGAGCTTACTCCCAAGTCGCATATCTCAGTCGCGGGTATTGATGTTCAGTCACAGGTCGGCGTTGAGTATGGTCAGGATTCCAATGTGACATACCAAGTTGAATCGATGAATGAAATAGACTCAACTTATACCAAATTAACACCGTATTTACGTGCAGTAGGCGAGCGTGGAGAAGACCGATATGTGCTGGTTTACTCTGGTGATTATTCACGCTATGCCAGTGCAAGTGATGATGATTACACTGACCATTTTTTAATGTTTCAATCTTCGTTGAGGTTTGGGCTTAAGCAAGGTCTTGATTGGTTTATCCAGCAAGATTGGGGGCATGAGGAAAGGGGTACAGAACTAACGGAAGGTTTCAATCCTACTCAGTTTGCATCTTTTGGGGTGAATACACCGTTACAAAACCGGTTCCTAAATAGTGAGATACGATATAGCTATGGAGCGCCTGAGGGGCGGGGAAAATTAGACTTTGCTTGGCAGGTTAAAGATATAACGTTTGATGAGTTGGACGAAATACAAAGCGCATCCAGTGACTTCTACCATTATATAAAAGAGCAGGAATGGAAAGAAAATACTATAACTGCTGAATTGTTCGACCAGTATTCATCGCGGACCCGCTTTCGATACAGTCTAATTAGTAATCTAAGAAGCTATGAAGCAAATTCGGCTAAGGATTCGAGCGAACATTATGCGCTCGTCGGTTTGAAGTCCCAACGAACGGGAAAACTGATAATAGAGACTGATTTAGCATGGTTGTACAAGCGTTTTCCGAATAACAGCGAGGCACAATCGTTCAGCGGTTTAAATTGGGACGCTAATATTAACTGGCAACCACTCAAGCATTCGAAGTGGTCTTTATATGGTTGGCGCAGAGTCAAAGACCAAACGGAAGAAGGTGGTTATGTTCTTAACACTAAGGTCGGTATATCGTGGAAACATCATTGGTGGGTCGAGCGGTTAAGTACTACGGTTGATTATGGAAGAGAAGTCGATGACTATCGGGTAGAAAAGAATGATAGAAAGGATGATCTAGACGTTGCGTCGGTCACGTTAGGGTATGATTTTCGACCTTCGATTCGGCTTGAGTTGAACTATCAGTTCGCCCGTAAACGTTCGAACGAGGATGAAGTGGTGTTTTTCATCGGAGATAACTCCCAATCCCCGGTGAGTCGTCAGCTAGGCTATGACAAAAACACAATTGGATTGACACTAAAGGTACAGATCTAGAGATGAAAAAAATAAAGCTACTGCTATTAGGTTACTGTGTGTTGATGAGCTGTATCAGTTTTGCCGCAACCGCAAACACGACAGCACCTGAAAAAGAAGTGGAAGGCACTACTTCCAATACTCTTGAAAATAGCCATCAGTCGGCTAACAGTGAGGCCCGAGAGTACCTTTTGGGACCAGGAGACGCGATACGAATCTGGGTGTATGGGGAGAAAGAAATGTCGATGTCGCTAAAGATAGGCAAGCGTGGTGATATTAATTTCCCCTATATAGGTCGAGTACAGCTCTCGGGACAAACGACAGATTCGATAGAGCACGACATTGAAACTCGTTTGAAAGCTGGTTTTATTCGCTCGCCAATGGTAACCGTCACTATGGAAGAATTCCGGAAATTTTACCTTCTTGGAGAAGTTGAAAGTCCAAATGGTTATGAATATGAACCGCAACTTACGGTTGAACAAGCGATTGCTATGGCCGGTGGTTTCACCGATAGAGCCGATAGAAGTGATATTAACATTCGCCCATCAGGGCAAAAAGAATTGATAAAGAAAGTCGACATGACACACTCAGTCTATCCTGGCGATGTTGTTATTGTTGAGAAGAGCTTTTTCTAAGGTGATAAAATTAATGGTAGAACGTGGTAAACCTTTAGAAAGTAACGTCAACTTTGCACCGCTTCTGGGCGCGCTGAAAAGTCATGGGCTTAAGTTATTGCTGATTACAGTGGTAGTAACAGGGTTAAGTCTGCCGGTGATTTGGTCGATGACGGCTAAATACGTCTCGACGGCGACAGTGTTGATTAAGGCGCAGCCGGATAATGCCTCCCCGATTGACCAGATAGAAGATTATGACTCTGCTCGCTCACAGTACTATGAAACTCAATTTAACCTTATGCAATCTAGAGTGGTGTTGGTCAAAGCCGTTGAAGAGCTAGAGTTGCAACAAAATGAACAATTTAACGGGGCAATGCTAACTGATAATGGCGATTGGACATTGTCTAGAGAGTTACGCATTGATCATGCTGTTAAAGAGTTGAAACGGCATCTAACATTTACTTCAGTACGCTTAACTCAATTAGTTTATGTGTCGTATGAATCCGCGAACGCACAACAAGCCTCAATGATAGCAAATGGGGTAGCTCAAGCTTTTATTGACTATACGGTGGAGCAAAAAATAGCGAAGACCCAACAAGCTAAGCAGTGGAATCAGCAACAGCTTGGTGTGCTCAAAAAGCAAATTCGCCAGCAAAAACAAGAAATAGACGCGTTTTTACAAAGCGAAGGGTTACTGACTTTTCGCGGTATTGATGGATTTGAAACAGAAGAACTCGGGATTGTTACCAATAAGTTGGCGGATGCAAAGGAGCGGCGCCTGACTGCGCAAGCCAATTATGAATTAGTGAACAAATACATGAAAGGTGACTCGGCGAATCTCACCTCGTTGCCTGATTTTTCTTCACATCCTCAGCTACAAGATCTTAGAATTGCGCTTATACAAGCAAAAAGGAAACTGTCTGATCTTAATCGACGATATGGACCAAAACACATTAAAGTTCTTGAAGCCAATGCTGAAATAGAGGTTATTCATAAACAAACCGTGCAGCTGCTTGATGAATTAAAACTAGGGCTTCAGCAAAAATATCAAGCAGAACTTATCAAAGAGAACCACTATAAAGCGCTATTAGCCTTGCATAAAAAGGACTTTTTTACACTTGCAGACAAGCGTGAGCATTATGACGCTTTGATGGCCGACCTTACTCAAAAACAATCGCTATATGAACAGCTTTATCTGCGTACAACTGAGCATGCTCTTAACACAACATATAGAGAGCAAGACGCACGAATTTATGACCCTGCGGTGGTCAGTGAGCGCCCAGCGAAACCTAATAAACCATTGTTAGTCGTGATGGTAAGTATAATGACAATGATAATTAGCGCTCTGATTGTCATTATTCGGGCTGCCACCAAACAAACAATAACAACTCTCGCACAGTTGGAGACAAAGCTTGGGTTGATTCCACTGACGGATATGCCCACATTCATTAGTGAACCGATGCCGACATGGACGTTAGGTAAGCAAATTTTTTCCAACCAATATGCGAACGAGATCGGTAATGGCGCTTATACCGCATTATCTTTAGCTTGCCCCAGCAGCCAATGTGTTGGTGTCGTATCGTCATACCGACAAGAAGGGACAACGACGACGGCGTTGTTATTAGCTGCCGCAGTCAGTGAAGTGAAACCAACCTTACTGCTTGATTTGGATTATCGTGGAGAAGGCGAATTTACAAGAGATATTATTGCGGACAGTCACCGCAGTACCGCTAAGTTAAACGAGCAGGAGGAAATTGCTGGGTTTAGTCATTTGGTGTTTAGCCAATTGAGTTCGATACAAATAGGTGATGAAAACAAATCTTCATCATTACAAGAAGCACTACAATTCGATATTGAGCAAGTCATTATGCCAATATCACAGGGGTTGTCTTATATCGCCCCTGGCACCCTGGCTGAATCACCATTAACTTTTTTTGCTCGTCCAGAATGTGAATCTGCATTGCTGGCACTTTGTCAGCGTTTTGAATCTGTAATCATTAAGCTTCCAGCTCTGAATGATAGTAAGGATGCACAGCTCCTATTGCGCTTTTTGGATAGCCTGATTGTTGTGGTCAAATCTGAACAACATACGGCGAATGAAATCAAGCATCAACTAAATAAGTTGTCGCCGTTGTTGGACCAGCCAGCTTTTGGAGTACTCAATCAAGTGAGTGATGACCGAGTTGTGGGTGAAGAGTCTCTGCGTTTTATTGCTCAAGGTAGTATGGATTTACTCAATATAGAGGGCTCTTAGTGAGCTTGCTTAAAAGCATTTCCACTATTGCGACATCATCGATATTGTCTCAGTTAATTGGGGCTGGTTCGATATGGTTGATTTCGCATTGGTACGGGATGTCGGAAGTCGGCTCATACGCGTTAACGTACAGTATTGCCTTAATCGGAGCACAAGTTTGTACGTTTGCATCACAGCTGCTATTGCCAAAACAACAGAGTAACGAGCTAGGGCAAAATGTCTCTTTTTGCTTGTTATTTAGTGTTTGTGCGTCGGTCATTTATTCTATGGGCATTGCATGTTTCTTTGACCGTCCCATTCTTCAAATTCTGATGTTAACGTTGGCACATGCATGGGTTTTGATCTCTGAGAATCTACTGCTGAGAGATCAAAAAATGAAGTCACTAGCTTTACAGCGAACATCGATTTCGATGTTAGTGTTGTTACTAATTGTTGTCAGTGAAGACTTGAGTGCATTCTATTGGGCTTGGGGAGCATCGTTGCTAGTGTGTATGTTGCTATGTATTGGTTACTCTCTACCAAGAAATGTGATGAATCTACAGCAATTTTCGCTTTCATCCTTGTCACTGTTTTTCCGTAAGCACAAACATCATATTGTCAAAGTTGGGAGCGCTGAGATTTTGGCGATGGTGAATAATAATTTACCCGTTATCCTTATTAACGTGTGGTTCAGTCCTGTTGTAGCCGGTTATTACGCCGTAGTTAGCCGATTTTGCTTAGCGCCTATTGTTATCATTGGTAACGCTGTAAGAAACTCTATTTTTTCCACTTGGTCTGTCGACTTTAGACGCAATCAGTTTAATTACGCTGAATTTTCCAAGGTGCGGCGGTTACTCTTTGCTATGGGGACTTCGGCGGTGCTTGGAGTTTTCATTTTCTACCCCATAGTGATGCAATTAGGGTTTAGCGCTGAATGGGTCGCTTCAGTGCCAACTTCTCGCTATATGCTACCGTATTTGTTTATGGCGCTAGCGGTGTGCCCATTGACCGTTCTTGAGTTGGTTTATGGATCTCCAAAGTATTTCCTTCGCATTCAGCTTGAGCAACTTATGGTGGTGGTATTGGCTTTTGGTGCGCTGCCATTTTTTATAAGTGATTATGCATACTCGGTTATTGCCTTCGCCCTACTGTCTTCTATTCGATACCTGTTTATTTATTTTGAAGTGAATAAAACGGCTGTGCGACTTCGTCGAACGATGGAGGTTACTTGAAGATAAATAATGGTCTGTTTTTGCAGGTATACACGTTTGTAACGTTAGTTGCTTGTGGGCTAGTACAGTATCTGACTGGTGTCGGCGCAGTGCTTTGGCTGCCATTTGTTGCTGCCTTTGCGATGGTTTTGTTGTTATTGATACAAACCAATTACGAGGAGGCTAAGTTAGATAATATAGAAACAGTACTCACATTGTTGTTGGTGGGGGCCTATACGTTGATCTTAGCGTCGACAGTTCTACAAAATGGGCTGACGGTGACCATTGTAGGTTGGAAGAACGAACTTGCATTGTCGCTTATTTTTTTATGCTTACTATTGGGGTTTATCCGAGAGTCGCAGCTTTACCGCGTGGTGCAGATGCTATATTGGATTTTCTATCTACAATTCCCAGTTATCTTGTATCAGATTTTAGTTGTTGTCCCGCAACGTGTCGCTTTGAAAGGTGAATTTGAAAAGTGGGACTCTGTGGTAGGGACTTTCGGTGGTGACCCTATGGGCGGGGGAAACACGGCAGCATTAGGGTTATTCTGTTTACTTGTAATGCTCCTTAAATTGTCTGAATTTAGGCATGGTGTAGTTAGTCGGCTTAACATGATACTGCATATTGTTGCCGCGTTTATTTTGTGCGTTCTTGGTGAAGTTAAGTTCGTCATTTTGCTTGCTCCTATACTTTTAATTTTTGTTTGGCTGTGTCCTAGTTATGTTTACGGCGTTAGGCAAAAGGATATTAAGAAAGTGCTTCTTATGGTTTGTACAATGGGATTATTAGTTTTATTGGCAATAGTTGTCCTTGCTGCCTCTTACGCAAGCGCTTTTGATACCGACCCTGACCACAGTGCTTTAAAGGTGTTTTGGGATTCTTTAGAGTATATATATGACTCAAATTACATCTTACCAACGGGAGAATTAGGGCGGATGACCACGCTATTTTTCTGGTTGGATAATAGTCAGCTTTATGGATGGTCTAACGTGTGGTTTGGTTATGGGTTAAATGCAACCAACCACGGTAGTTCGGTAGCTCCAGGTTTCTTGAATCAAATATTTAATGTCCTTCTAGATTCTACGTCACTAAGCATGATGTTGTGGGAATTTGGTGTCGTTGGATTAGTCCTATTTTTATGTCCAATTTTATTGGCGCTAAAGGTGTCAATGCCCAAGGAAGTGCTAAAACGTGAGCAGTTATCGATGCAAGACATTCAATTGCTCTCTTGGCAACCTGCGTTTATTGCATTTAGTTTTGCAGGTTTATTAAGCTTACCTTACAGCCAAATTTTAATGTTGGTGCCTATGTTGCAGTTCCTTTTCTATTTTTCACTTGGCGGAAGTCTAATCATACGCAAGACTGTTATTCAATCGGGGGCAAGGTTATGAGTTCTTTACCTAGAATCACCGTGATTATAAAAACACTCAATGAACAAGGTGGTATTGCTGCGACGATTAAAAGCGTTCAAAGTCAGCTAAAGAATTATCAATATGATGTCATTGTTGCCGATAGCTTATCTGATGATGATACGCAAAAAATTGCGTTAGAGAATGGCGCTAAAGTCGTGACGTTAATCAACGCTAATGATCGTTGCTGCGGCGTAGGCCATCAACTTGGCTATTTATACAGCACTGGTGACTATCTATTGTTATTGGATGGTGATATGCGTTTACAAGACGGGTTCATTGATGCGGCGATAGCATTTCTGGAAAAAGAGCCGACTTACGCCGCGGTGGCGGGGACGGTTGAAATGGATGAAGCGAATAGCTACGAATTTAAATCTCGCCAACAAAGGCATCACAAAATATACCCTACTGGTGATTGTAGTCATTTAGCCGGGGGAGGGCTGTATCGGGCGAGTGCAATCAATGATATAGGTTATCTTACACATCGCACATTGCATGCCTATGAAGAGGCCGAGCTTGGTATGAGACTCGAACATGCTGGTTACAAATTGCATCGTTTGGATACCCCGTTTTTCCATCATACTTCTTATGATATGCCGACGTTAACGTTACTGCGCTACCGATGGAATCGTGGTTATTTGTTTGCGTCAGGCGAATTGCTAAAGAGCGCGTTTGGTAAAGCGTACTTTCGAAAAGCTGTGAGTGTGGTGCGTAATGAGTTGATCTTTGCTTGCTATCTTGCTTGGTTAATTTTGGCCTTGCTGGTGGGTAATGTTTCGTTGTTGACTATTAGCCTGTTGCCATTGATGCTTTTCTTTGCTGCTAAAGCGTTGAAAAACCGCTCAATAAAGGACGGTGCGCAGAGCATTATTAATTTGACCGTATTTTCAACCGGATTGGTAAATGGTTTGTTTTTGCCCATTAAAGACCCAAACCAACCACCGTCACATAAAGTGTTAGAGCGAGATGTGTCATGAAAGTATTGGTGGTGAATAAGTTTTTTTTCTTAAAGGGGGGCGCTGAAACGGTCTTTTTTCAAGAAAGAGAAATGTTGATGGATCTAGGGTTTTCGGTTATCGACTTTTCAATGGCTCACAATGACAACTTGGTATCTGATTATAGTGCTAGTTTCGTCGATAATGTGGATTATCACGCTAATGCTACTTTACTCAGCGCGTTGAAAACGGCAATGCGGTTTGTGCATAACGCAGAAGCGTGTGAAAAGCTTTCTGAGTTGATTACTACTGAGCAACCCGATATCGTTCACTTTCACAACATTTATCACCAGCTAACTCCCTCAATTATCAAGGTTGCTAAGCAAGCCGGATGTAAAACGGTGCTCACCGCTCATGATACTAAAATAGCCTGTCCTAGTTATACCATGTATCGTGATGGACACACCTGTGAAGCGTGTTTACAAGGAAGTGTTTTTAACGCTTTAAGATATCGTTGCCAACAAGGATCATGGTTTAAAAGTGGCTTGCTTGTTGTGGAGGCGTTGTATCAATCGCTTGCTCAGAACTATCAATCACTGGATGTGATAGTTTCACCTAGTCAGTTTTTAGCTAATATCATTCGTCGTAAGCTCCCTAATAATAGAATTGAGGTCATAGTGAATGGCATTGACGAGAACGTTGATCAGCAAGATGTGGCAGATCATCGATATTTTTTATATTTAGGGCGGTTGAGTCAGGAAAAAGGCGTGGCGACAATGGTAGCGGCTTACGAGTTGTCTAACCAATCGATACCATTAAAAATAGCCGGTACAGGACCACTTGCAGACTCCCTATCAGGGAAACAGAGTAAGGTCGAGTGGCTAGGTTTTAAAACGGGGCAGGATTTACATTTACTCATAAAACAAGCTAGTGCAGTTATTGTCCCTTCGGAATGCTATGAAAACTGTTCTATGTCAGTGCTTGAAGCTATGTCGTACGGGAAGCCTATTATCGGCGCAAATATTGGAGGTATCCCTGAGCAAGTTCGAGATGGAAAAGAGGGGCGTTTATTTGAAGCGGGTAATGCCCATGATCTTGCCAATGTGATGGATGAGTTTGCGATACGGCCAGAGCTTACAAAGTACTATGGTGAACAAGCAAGACAACGCTTAGAGTCGCGCTATTCATTGAGAGCACATCATCAGCAGTTGGTCGATTTGTATCAAAATTTATTGGGTGAGCAATCATGAAAGTAACAGTACTAGGGACGCGTGGTATTCCTGATGTATTAGGAGGAGTCGAAACTCACTGTCAGCACCTTTACCCTCTTATTGTTAAGCAAGGATTTGAGGTAGAGGTTATCGCTCGTTCTCCTTATGTCGCTTATAAAACGAGGAGTTATAAGGGGGTCGCGGCCAAAGCACTGTGGGCTCCGAAAAAGACATCGTTAGAAGCTATCGTTCACTCGACTATTGCGGCATTTTCTACCTTAACGGATGGCTCGAATGTGGTGCATGTTCATGCGATCGGCCCTGGGTTAGTCGTGCCACTGTTGCGTTTGATTGGAAAGAAAGTGGTATTCACCCATCATGGTCCAGATTATCAGCGTGAGAAATGGGGGAAGCTAGCAAAGATTGTTTTGAAGCTCGGTGAGCGTTTTGCCGTTAAATATGCCAATGAAGTCATTGTCATATCAGAGGTGATTAATGACCTTATTAAGCAGTCTTATCAAAGAGATGATGCACATCTTATTTATAATGGAGTTAACCCGCCTAAGTCTCTGCCTGTTGATGTCGTATCATCTATATTAGAGCGCTACCAGTTAAGTGCGCGAGGATATATTGTCGCGGTAGGACGTTTTGTTGAAGAAAAAGGCTTCCATGATCTTCTTCAAGCCTACGCAAAACCCAAGCTTGATATGCCGCTCGTACTGATCGGAGATTCCGATCATGAAAGTGAATACAGTCGCTCATTAAAACAAGCAGCGAAAGACACCCCAGGCGTGATACTGACCGGTTTTCTCAAAGGGGAGGAACTACAAGTTGTATTTTCTCAAGCTAAGTTATTCGTAATGCCTTCTTATCATGAAGGGCTGCCTATTGCACTGCTAGAAGCGATGTCATATTCCTTACCAGTGGTGGTTAGCGATATTGCGCCAAACAGTGAGGTTGGACTTGAATCTGATTGCTATTACCCAGTCAAAAATATAGATGAATTATCACAGGCAATAAAGAAAAGGAGTGTGATGCCTCTACAAGACTATCAGCACTTTTTAGAACGATATGACTGGCATAAAATCGCTGATCAAACGGTGGATGTTTACAATAACATGTTGGGAAGCAAGCGTGACTAATCGTCTTAATAAAAACAATGATACGGATGAGCCTAATAAGAGCCGGGCAGTGACTCAATTTTACCGAGTTTTACAGCAAGAAACGCAACAAAGCTTGAGTGAAGAACAAAGGCAAGCTATTGAAAAAGCAGTTAATCAAGTTGGCTTAGTCGCAAAACATTCCGTTGATATCCGTAAAAGCTTTCCTTGGTTTGGCAAGCGCTACTATGTCGTGCTGTTGAGTGGGCGTGATCGTCGTACAGCAGAGCGTCAAGGTGAGTCTAAATGGTTAGTCTATGCTACAACGGTATTGCTAACTACCTTTGTCCTTGCGGGGGGGATGCTCGCTCTACTGGCATTGTATTTGTTAAAGTCTGCACTGGGTATCGATCTGTTCGAGAACTTTTCACTAGGGATATGGGACTGGTTTCAATCGCTATAAGAGTTGAACTGGAGTGAATAGTGATAGGAAATAAACAAATGAAAAATGTCATTAATTGGCTGTGCTCATGGTTATATCTATTATCGTTAGTGGGCCTTGTTACTTCATACGCCTATGCTGACGAAGTAAGGGATAAAGTGACATCCATCGTGGCACTCGATACTCCTGTCTCCAATCCAGGTATGGGGGTTGAAACTTTTCATGACGGGTGGGGTACAGTATTAACTCTTGATCAATATCCGGCCTCAGGAATGGGATACTACCGGTATTACTGGAGTGAGCTTGAGCCAAGCGAGGGGGAGTACAACTTTTCTCTTATTGATGACTTGCTTGAGCAGAACGCAGAACAATCAAAGCGAGTAGCTTTGCGTTTTATGACACTTGATGAACCATCCTCAGGCACAAAGATCCCGCAGTGGCTTATAGATAAGGGTATCTCAGGGCAGTGGGTTGAAAACGGCAAAACCTTCGTGGCCGATCTGGATGACCAAACTTATTTATATTACGTAGAAAAATTACTTAGTGCTTTTGGGCGGCGTTACGATAATGACTCGCGACTTGCTCAGATTGACATTGGTATGGTGGGCTCTTGGGGAGAATGGCATAACAGCAACTTTCCAGAGCTTGAACCACTATTTAGTAAGTATTCAGAAAATCAGTTAAATAAGTTCGTTGATCTGCACTTTTTAGCATTCCCAAATACTGCAAAATTAATGCTTATCAACGGGGGGGATTCTTTCGCATACGCAATAGAAAAAGGTGCTGGCTGGCGTGCCGATTGCTGGGGCGATTGGCATAATTTTGGCCCTACTTGGAGTCATATGAATGATGACTACCCGTATCGAATTCAACAAGCAAACTCGCAAACACCAATATTTGATACGGCTTGGCAGCACCAGCCGGTTAGTTTTGAAGTCTGTGGTGACATGCATGGTTGGCTAGCCACACAACATTACACAAGAGCTCAAGTGGCTGCCTCATTAGACTGGGCGATTAATCAGCATGCGAGTAGCCTAAACTTGAAATCGAAGCCAATTCCCGAACAGTACCGTGATTTGTTAGATAATGCGTTGCTAAAAATTGGATATCGCTTTCGAGTCGATACGATTCGTCATTCAGCTTACCTGTCGATGGGGAAAAACCTCTCTCTGGAAGCTCATATTTTTAACGATGGAGTGGCACCAACATACCAACCTTATTATGCGTATTATCGATTAGTAAACAGCAACGGTCAGGTGGTTTCGTTTGCAAAAGATAGTACAAGTAGCGAAGCTTGGCTCCCTGGGGATTATAAATCTATTGCGAACTTCTCATTGCCGACAGATCTAAATGTCGGTCATTATTATATCGAAATAGCAGTGAGTGAAAGTCGTGACAGTAAACCTTTGAATTTGGCAAATATAGGGAAACAGCCTGATGGTTGGTATCGGCTAAGTGAAGTGATCATTGAAGAGTAATGACAATTGTCATTACTCTTCTAATGCATGCTAGATAAGATGGTCTGGTTAGCCCTGATTACTCAATCTAATTCGCAGGCAACACAACTGCCGACGCTTCTTCCTCTGAATCTTCTTTGCCTTCAACTTGTTCTGTAACCCAATCAATCGTCTTGGTTAAATAAAGCTTATTGGTTTCGGTATCACACCAACGCTTTGATAGACCTCTACGATTAAACTCGCTGCCAATAGCGGCCAGTGTTTGATTGCTCGGCCTTCCGTAATACAAGGTGTCGCACAGTTGTAGGTTCGACATCGACTGCGGGTATGAATTAACTGCCGAAGAGTTCATGCTTAACGCTTTCGACTGGTTATGAGTGCAGCCTGTTAGGCTTAAGAAGAACAGAAGTGCTACGGTTTTTTTCATTATATCTCTCGAAGGGTAGCCTATGGTTGGTGAGAATTATTGGCATGATTCAGACAGTCATTTGTCAATTTTTCGCCAAGTACCAGCGTAGCACGACCTCGCTCGCAATTAGAAAGCATTATCCCGAGCTTTGAATCTAAAGCTAAAAACAGTATTACCGACCAAAAGCGCAATTTTGTACAAAAGCTAAAAGAGCCTATAGAGTAGACTGATAAGTCGTTCGATAATTAACAGGCTTGGGAATTGTTATGGAGAACAAGAAACGTTCTAAAGAAAAGGCCGAATATAAAGTCGCTGAGGAACTGGGCGGCATTGAAATCCTTAATGCTGAATACGAAAAGCAAAACTTCTCACGTCATAGCCATGAGGGGTACACGCTTGGGGTTATAGAGCAGGGCGCTCAACGTTTCTATCGCACGGGTGGTCATCATATCGCTCCCCAAGACGCCATTATTCTGGTCAATGCTGATGAGGTACATAGCGGTCATTCGGCAACGGAAGGCGGTTGGGCTTATCGTGCGATGTATCCGCTCCCAGAGCAACTGGCCAAAATTATTCAAGAACTAAACCTTCCTAATTATGGCGCCCCTTATTTCCCTAGGGCGGTCGTTGAAGACCCTGAACTCGCCAATCAATTGAGGCTGGTGTTTAATGCGATTGATGAATCGGATAATCGACTGCTCCGTGAAACCTTGATGTATGGGATGTTGGTTAAGTTGATTAGTCGACATGGCAAGTCGAGCCTTAAACCTCAGTTGGATAGTAAAACTCAGCGCCAACTTGTTCTGGTAAAAGAGTTTTTAGATGATTTTCCGCAGGCCGATGTCTCTTTGGAAGAGTTATCTAAATTGGCGGCCTTAAGTCCATTTCATTTAGTTCGATCATTTCAGAAAGAGTTTGGCCTTCCTCCTCATGCTTATCAGATACAGTCTCGTTTGAGGCTGTCTCGCAAACTGTTGAAGCAAGGGCATACCATTTCAGATACTGCCCAAGAGTGTGGTTTTCACGACCAAAGCCATTTTCACCGACACTTTAAAAAGGCCAATGGCTACACACCGGGGCAATACATTAAGATGCTTTGAGCGTAGGCGAAAAATACGGTCGCTTAATCGAGCAAGTTTGTACAATCGAATCCACTCACGTGTTTTTACATTGAATAGCCAATGTGAAGAGAGAAAAGAATAATATGGATAATCAAAAGATGGATAGGCGAACACAGCTGTGGAAGGGCGTTTTAGCGGGAATGCCTCTGAGTATTGCCGTGATACCGTGGGGAATTTTAGCTGGCTCATACGCGATTGATGCTGGATTGAATCAACTGCAAGCACAAGCAATGTCAGCGATTCTATTTGCAGGCTCGGCGCAACTGGTCGCCGCAGGTATGTTCAAAGCGGGCATTGGCCTTGGCACTATGTTGCTGACCACACTGTTCATCACCTCAAGGCACTTTCTGTATAGCGTATCGATGCGCGACAAAATCAGTCACCTTCCAGCACGTTGGCGTCTATTACTTGGTTTTTGGCTCACCGACGAGCTGTTTGCGATTTGTAGTGGGCAGTCTCAGCAAGAGTTTAATCGTTGGTACGCAGCGGGTGTGGGCGGCGGTTTTTATCTAGTTTGGAACATCGCGAGTTTCGTCGGCATTGTCGCTGGAAGCCAAATCCCGTCACTCAATGAAATCGGTCTCGATTTCGCGGTAGCCGCGACGTTTATCGCGTTGGTTTTTCCTTTAATCCGAACATTGCCTGTTGTTGTGTGTGTGGTGGTTTCACTGGTCACTTCGGTTACCATGTCGGTTAACAATATTGAGGGTGGACTAATGATTGCAGCGATCGCTGGCATGTTAGCGGGCTTTTTCAGCGAATCGTTCCAAGAGCGAACCAACGGTAACAAGACAATCGTGGAGGGGAAATAGAGATGATTTGGTTAACGATATTACTGATGACAGCGATTGTGTTTTTTAGCCGATACTTATTTCTTGAGCCAGCGATTCCGCTTCGACTTAACCAAACTGCGCGACGTCTATTGCGCTACTCAAGTCCGGCAGTACTGACTGCGATTTGGGGGCCGATTGTGTTTGCTCCAGAGCAGACATTTTGGCCAAGTTTTCAAAACCCGTATTTAATCGGGGCGCTTGTGACAGGTTTGCTGATATGGAAAACAGGCAACGTGCTGCTAACCATTGGTGTCAGTATGGCGGTGTTTTTGTTCTACAACCTTGTAGCGATGGATTTCTTATTCTCTTGATGGCTAATCTAAATTTGGTGTGTTATTCAATATTTGAGGGCGGTATATGATTACTTGTTATGTTCGATATGTAATTGATCCTATGAAGATTAATGAGTTTGAGACCTACGCAAAAATGTGGATTCCCTTGGTGGCTAAATTTGGCGGTCAGCACAATGGCTATTTCCTACCATCTGAAGGCGCGAACAATATTGCGATGGCACTGTTTTCATTTGATAGCTTAGCGGCTTATGAAGATTATCGAACCTTATCTTTGAAAGACCCGGAGTGTATTCGAGCCTTTGAATATGCGGATGAAGTTGATTGTATTGTGAGTTATGAGCGCAGCTTCTTTCGACCCGTTTTTGAGTGATTGACCTTGCAACACGTGGCTCGGTGACTTCTAATGTATTGATTCACAGTTTGTGTCGTTAGGTTTGGTAAGGAGTTAATTTGGCTAAGAAATATTATGTGGTTTGGAAAGGTCGTAAACCAGGTATCTTTACCACTTGGAATGAGTGTAAAGCGCAAGTCGATGGTTTTGCGGGCGCGAGATATAAATCGTTTCCAACACTGGGAGAAGCTGAATCAGCCTTTGGTGGTAGCTCGTCTTTTGCGACTAAGTCTACCTCAGGTTCTAAGTCTGCATTTCCGAAGTCCAGTGGTGCAAACAAGTCAAAGACTCCACCTCTTTCTCAGCAGCAAATTACTGACATGCCATTTGATATTAAAATCTTTACTGATGGTGCCTGTGAGCCTAACCCAGGCGAAGCGGGAACGGGTTTAGCGGTTTATTTAAAGAATGATCTCACTGAACTATGGTATGGCTTGTACCAACCGATGGGGACTAATAATACTGCTGAGCTACAAGGTTTAGAACAGGCCTTTATGCTCGCGCAAGAGAAGCTGAAAGCTGGGCTGTCTGTGGCGATTTATAGCGACTCAAAATATTCGATAGACTGCATTACTAAGTGGGCATCAGGCTGGGAGAAAAAGGGCTGGACTAAATCTGGTGGTGAGATAAAAAACCTCGATATCATTAAAGCCGCTTACGCACTTTATCAAGAGATCGCTTCTCAAATCACTATCTACCATGTGAACGGTCACGTCGGTATTGAGGGCAATGAGCTTGCTGACCGAATGTCTATTGTGGCGATCTCTTCGAAAGAGCAAGGTTTGAGCCGTTATACCGAAACGGACGATCTTACAGAGATCTTAGCATTGCGCGCGGGTTAACAAGCACGCTCGTGAGAGTACGAACTATCTAGAGCGTTACCGCTTTGAGCAATGTAACGCTTTGTTTTATTTTCTATTCTACTCGACACGGCCCTAAGCGGGGTTCTCTATCCAGTTAGACAACTGCTGGGCTTGCTTGAGAGAATTAAACTTAGTCTCAACTCGTGCTCTGGCTTTCGTCCCCATTTCTGCTCTTTCGTCACTGCTTAGTTGAGCAAAACGCTCAATAGTTTCTCGTAACTCATCAACACTTTTCTCATTCACTAAAAGCCAGTCTCTGGAGTGACAATCTCTTTGCAACCCATGATGTTTGTGGTGATAACGGGAACGCCAACGGCCATCGCTTCTTTCAGAACTAAGGGGCCGGTATCGACACAGCCTGTTTCTGAAAAGCAGAAAGGCGCCACTAAGCCATCGTAGTTTGGTAAGTTTTTCTTCACCCACTCATGGGTTTGTGCACCATGGAAAGTCACGTTTCGGGTAAGTTCCTGATGCTCTACTTGCATCTTGAGTTGAGATTCTAAGTCGCCAGTTCCGATGATATCTAAATGAATATTGAGCGGTTGTGCAATGGGAGCTAGTGCATCGATCAAGTGATGAACGCCTTTTTGTTCAACCAGTCGACCGAGAAAGATTAGGCGTAGGAGCTTGGTGTCGTTTTTAGGTTGTAGCTTAAACTGCTTGGTGTTCACACCACAGTGCAACAATTTAATGTTCCCTTTCGCCATGTTGTTGAAGTCGTTAAGCATGTCTTTGCACACAGCAATCACGAAATCACTTGAAGATATTTTGTGTTCAATGTCATAAGCAAACTCGTAAACATCATGTCCATGAGCGACAAACGAGCAGGTAATGTTAAGTAGCTTGGCGGCGACAATGGCATGTGCAGTAGTGTGTTGGCAGAAGTGCGCATGTACGTGGTCAATGTCTTTTTCTGCCAGTTGTAAAGCTAGCTTAAACCCATACCCGAAAAGAGACTTCTTGGGCATGCTGTTTTGTCTTGAGACAAATGACAGTGCTTTGACAAATCCTAACCAATTAATGTGGGTTATTTTGCCCATACGAACATCTTGCCCGATTTTAACAATGTCGTAGTCGAACGATTTTTCACTGCTTTCAATTTTGAATGTCATTACGCAGACGTCGTGTCCACAAGCTTTCACGGATTCCACTTCCGTTTGGATAAAAGTTTCGCTAAGTACCGGGTATGTCGGCGCAACGAACGCTACTTTCTTCATTTTTCTCTCCCTTGACGAAGGTCACTAAAGCTAACTAAGCAAGATGCGAACCAAGATTAAAGCGCTTTTGGGAGAGGCTTTTTGATGCTTTTCTTGATCTTATGCGACGGTTAACCCTGTTTTTCTCAAAATGGAAATCAATTTCGAATTGAGCATGCTTCAATGCTATTTGTCATTTTGCAAAAGGGCACATAGGTGGCTGATATGAAAGCGATCCAGTAGGTCATGGAATACGGCATAGAACATGCAGTACAAGCTGTACAACGTACAAATGTGAGAGCGTCATTATGGCTAAAGTAAGTGTTGTTATCCCTACCTACAACTGTTTGGACTATCTACCAAAGGCCATTGGTAGCGTGCTTAAGCAGACCCATCAAGATATCGAATTGATCATTATCGATGATAATAGCAATGATGGAACGTCGACTTATCTCGCGTCGATTCAAGATCACCGGATCGTTAAGTTATCAACCTTGGGAGTGGGGGCACCACAAGCAAGAAACCTGGGTATAGAGAAAGCAACAGGGGAGTTTATCGCCTTTTTAGACGCAGATGATTTTTGGTTCCCTGAAAAAATTGAGCGCCAACTCGAGTTCCACCAACAATACCCTGAAATGGCAATGAGTTTCACTAACTACGAGCACCTAACAGAAGACTATGAAGTCATCGTTGATTGCTTCAGCTATTGGTCGCAATTTCAAAATCGAGAAGAGCAGTTCATCAACATCGACAACCCACTAGAGTTCATCATTGAAAACAATGTGATTGGTACGTCAACCGTCATGGTGAAAGCCGATGTGTTTTCGCAAACCGATAGCTTTAATGCAGACATCAAGTATGGTGAAGATTGGGAGTTGTGGCTTCGAATGAGCGAAAACCATCAGATTGGTGTGTTGAACTCTGTTGAGGTGGGTTACTTAATGAGAGCAACATCTGTGACTCAAACTGAAGACCTCAAGCTCAGAAACCTAGCTTCTATAGAGACCATTCTTCAGCGTTATCAAAACAACAGCCAGCGATGGAATTTATCTCAGTCTAGCTTTAAAGTTGCAAAGGCCAGAATATTAGAGGGCTATGCAGACTATTATCGAGGCTTACAACAGAATAGACAGGCTATTGTCTACAGTTTCCGCTCTTTGGTGATGGCTCCTCAAAAACGTACATTGCGACATTTGATAGGTGACTGTAAGAGTTTCCTAAAGCCTGCATGGTAAGGAATCGGTGACTCGTATGGGTTCATTAAAACAGTCAGCCTATTACGCTATTGGCATACTGATGATGAAAGGGATCTCGTTGGTGATGATCCCCTACATTACTCATAAAATGACCTTGGCAGAATATGGATCATTAGAAGCGATTGTCTTACTGGCTGACATCGGTACGATCTTATTCAGCTTTGGTATTGTTGAATCGATGTATCGTTACGTTGGCGTCGCGGAAGGCGATGAAAAGCGAAAGCTGATATCTAACTGCTTCACGCTCAGCTTAGTGGTGTGTTTACTTGGTGGCGTGCTTATTGCGCTCAGCATGCCTCTGCTGCTGCTGACGTTGCCTGTTGAATTCAAACCTTATCAGATCGTTCTTCTACTCATTCCTACGATGCTCGACGGGGCAATATCCATCCCGCTTACTTTGATGCGCATGAACGCAATGGCAAAGCGTTTTTGCCAACTCAACGTATTGAAAGCCAGTGTTCAGGCGATTATGACGTTTGTACTGCTTGAAGCGGGTTATGGCATTGATGGCGTGCTGATTTCTGCTGCTGCTTCCAGTGTGCTATTGATGCTGTGTCTCGTTAGCTATCAATGGCAACAGATGGGCAGCTTAGGTTGTTTTCAATATTCAGCAAAGATCTTGAAATTTGGGTTACCAACCTTGGTTGGCGGTGCCTCTATTTACATGATCACCGGGCTAGATCGCTGGGTGATGGCAAGTTTTGTTGGGGTTGAGGAGTTAGCCGTTTATGCGGTTAGTGGTAAGTTTGCGCTAATTCTAGGCTTGCTGCTGCAACCTTACGCGCTTTTGGTGGTTTCCAAACCGAGTCGCCATGCTTCAGCAACCCGGCGGCAGCAAAATGTGTGCAGACAGAGCCTTAGTCGGAGTTAACTTAGCCATAGTGTTAGGGGGCTTGATGATCTTAACTGTTCCGGGCTTCATTTCTCTTATTTTACCAAGCAGCTATCATCAGGCTGGGGTTATTGTGGTCGCACTGATAGCGATTGCGGTTATTAAAAGTGCGGGAGACTACCTCAACTTAGGGTGTTTCAGTGGAGATTCAAGTCAATCACAGATGTGGATACAAAGTAGTTGTGCGGTATTGGCTGCCATAGGCTATTTTGCGGTAGCGCCTATTTATGGAGTGTGGGGTGTTATCACTGTTCTTTGCGTCACTTATATTGTGCGACTCATGCTTTTGTATATTGTAAGCCAAATGATGGAACCGCTGCCTTACGAGCATAGCAAGTGGGTCATGGCAGTCGGTATCGCATTAGTGGCGATAGTTAGTGATCAACTTTTGGGGTTGGTTTGGTTGATGTACATGACTTTATTCTGGGTACTGCTGTTGGTTTAATCACGCTGGTGGCCTTTGTGAAATACTCGGTGATCGTTATCCCCCAGGCTCTACTTGATAAGCTCACACCGGGAAAGCATTCGCACGCAAACTAAATAAAACACTGTTCATTATTGGCTGAGTTAGATAGTATCTATAAATTCAATGAATGCTAACTATGGAAAGATATATGAATAAGTGGATTGTACTTTCAGCGTTTTGCTCAACTCTATCGTATGCTTCTGCTGAGCTTGTCAGCCAAGACTTATTGTCTCACCATTTTGATGCCCCAGAGCTCCCACCTTTGGAAACGCAACACAGCGTTTGTAGCAGCCTTGTCTGTAGTTCAATATCCGAACCACAATTAGTTTCTTCTGCGGGGGATTTTCCTGAACGCGAATCGAACCCAACGATAGATACGATAACCAGCGCAATCTACTTCTTGGGTGAAATGGGCGTTGCTGAAAACCTATCGACTCCAGAATATGAAAAATTCTTTGAGAACTAGCTGAGAGGTTATATATACCGAGAGATGCTTTTTTGTCCTATTACAAAGTACATAAAATACTGTTATAAAAGTTTCTATCGCATTTTATGATTCAATTACGTAATACATGACGACTAGGACACCCCAATGGAAATATGGAAGTTGCTGCCGTTTATTCCAGCGTGCTTTGCGCTGAACATGACGCCTGGCCCAAACAATCTTTTGTCGATGAATAATGCCCGTTGCTATGGCTTTAAAGCCGCATTTATAGCAGGGTTAGGTAGAATTGTTGCTTTCTCAGGAATGATTGCGTTGGCGGCGTCTGGCTTGGCCGTGGTGCTTTACACTTCTGAGACCTTGTTCTTTCTTATCAAGTTGTTTGGTGCCATGTATTTGCTTTGGATTGCGTTCAACTTATGGCGTTCACAAGCCAGCCCTGTCGCGGACATCGAGCGCAATAAAAACTGGTTTGGTCTAGTTAAACAAGAGTTCGCCCTTGCAGCTGGTAACCCCAAAGCGATACTTATCTTTACCGCATTTTTGCCTCAATTCGTTGATGTTTCAGCCAATGTAAACACACAGTTCTTCATTCTAGGTGGCACATTCCTAGTGTTAGAGCTACTCGCGATTTCTATCTACGCTGCCTTTGGTTTATACCTCAGAAACTGGTTCTCCAAGCCGCAAATGGCTAAGCGTTTCAACAAAGCGTGCTCGGTTTTTCTTGCTCTATCCGGTGCTAATCTGTTGGTGAGTCGTCAGTAACGAATTAGGGCTGAAAGCAATATGGTAAGCACAGATATCCTTTCTCATTGGCTAGAAACTAAACCCCATATGTCGTTAACTGAAGTTACTCTTGGAGCAAACAATTCAGTGTATAAGGTTGAATCCACACCAGCTTTCTTTTTGAGGAAGTACAGGGCTCATGATGTCAGCCGTATAATTAATGAGCATAAACTGCTGTTCTTTTTATCTCAAAAAGTACCCACTGTTGTTTCGCCCTGCCTCACTTCACATGGCCAAAGTTTTGTTGAGGTCAATGGTGAATACTATGCGTTGTTTCCAGAGGCTCATGGTTCCTTGATTGAGAAGCATGCTTTGACAGACAAGCATGCATTCGAAGCCGGTATTACCCTTGCAAAGCTTCATCGTCAGTTGAGTCTCTACCCTAGAAATGGAATGCAAAACGAGATGTTTCCAGTTATCCAACTGTCATGGGATAGAGAGCAATGGCTACAGCGTCTTGATAAGATCATTGCTGCTATCGAAGCAAAAGGGGAGCAAAACGTGGAGGATGCCTGGGCGCGACGAAGGTCTATGCAGCAACGTTGTTTTTTAGCAAGTGATCAAAGTGTTCACTCTTATAAGACCAAAACTGAGCGAGTACTGATTCACGGCGACTTTCATCACTATAATCTCTTCTTTGATAATCATTCTAAGGTGAGTGGTATTATCGATTGGGACTTAGTTCAATACATGCCACCTGCCTACGAAATAGCCCGGGCTTGCATGTACATGTTTGACATGGATGTGAAGAAGTCGGTCGAATTTGTGAGCGGTTACTTGTCCATTAATGAACTTTCAAAAACGAGCATTTGTGATGGAGTCTGTGCTTGGGGCATTTTTGCTGACCACCATATTTGGGCGTTGGAAGAGGTGTATTTAAAACAGAACTTAGCCGCACGTAAATTCATACCTCATAAGAACTTTTTGCCTTTTGCTCAGCAATGGTTATTGATAGAGTCGCGCTTGGTAAATAAGCGATAACGGTAAGGTGTTTCATTGTATTCTCAGGGATCTCTAATGAGTAACAAAGATCTATCTAAAATGGGGTCGGCTAAGGTAACTCTTGTAAATCGTAATGGCGTACCTTGTATTCGAAAGCAAGGTGCGGGTGAGGTTGAGACTTCTTTCTATCAATATGCCGCACAACATTTATCTGGTGTTCATAGCCCTACATTGTTGGCGGTGGAGGGAGATAATCTGTTCATCGAACATATTCCTCACTCTTTAACACTAAATGAGCTTCAAACGACTTCAGAGGTGTATCAGCAACTATCTCGTATTCATCAGTCTCAATACTCGCCGAGTTTTGCAGTGAAAGAGCATGGATGGAGTACCTGTGCCACTGAAGCTGCCCTCTCGTCTCTGAGTTTACCTCAAGTTACTCAAGACAGTTTACTGCGTATCAAGCAATTGAGTGGTGCTTTGTTCGACCAGAAAACCTTGGTCTCTGGCGATGCGAACGAGGGAAATTGGGGAAGAAGAGACAATGGTGAGCTCGTATTATTTGATTGGGAGCGTTTTGGTTATGGCAGCCCAGCTATCGATTTGGCGCCGCTCGTTTCTCGTATGGGGACTTTGTCTGACTATGAGTTTATTGTTGACCAGTACTTACCTCATAACAATCTGATTTCCCGAGAAGATTTAATAAGACAACTGATCATAGCGAAAAGCTGGATCGTTGTCGAAGTCACTAATATATTAGTCTCGCGTAATAACCCTGAAGCTTCGAAATACATCCACTGGTTTAGGGAGCAATTACCAACTTGGCTAGCTACTGTGGAAGGTCAGCTGTAACAAGGTTGGAGTCAAATCTATAAAAGTCTATCTATGAATATTGTCTGTGCGGAAAAACAGGAATTGGCTGAAATTTACCAGCTTGAACATGCTTTGTTTGGTGACCATGCCTATCCGCAATTTTTCATTCGTCAGGCATTTGATTGCTGGGGAAAAGGCTTATTAGTTGCTAAGCAAGACTCAAAGATTGCGGGCTATGCCTTAACGACATCTACGGACACGCAGAATGAGTTTTGGGTCCTATCATTAGCGGTAGACCCGAACTATCGTGGTATGGGAATTGGCCGGAAACTGATGCAACAGTCGGTTGAGCAGCTGCCCCGAGACGCTAAGCTTTTGCTCACTGTAGACCCAAATAACACATCCGCTTGCGCGCTCTACGCGTCGATGGGGTTTTCCACAATCAAACAAGAAGAAAACTATTTCGGTGATGATGAGCCGAGATTAGTGATGCAGCTCATTATCTAGATTGTTGCTAACGGTTTTTAATCGAAGGCTCACAGTTCAAAGACAGTCTCATAGCTCTAGGTCAGCATCACGATACCGTGCATTAATACTACGCTAGAGGTGAGCCGAGTCCTCATATCAAAGTAGCCATCGGGCCTTGGCTCTGGTTCTCTTCTCTTATCGTCCTTTCAGCTCGCCAAACCGCAAGATAACCGAGGATAAGAATCAGAGTTGTCACCAGTTCTTTTTGTTCACCAAGTAACACCGCCAGCCATGCGACGAGCACTACCGCGTT
Organism: Vibrio sp. Isolate22; assembly: GCF_022398115.1. Classification (NCBI taxonomy): domain Bacteria; kingdom Pseudomonadati; phylum Pseudomonadota; class Gammaproteobacteria; order Vibrionales; family Vibrionaceae; genus Vibrio; species Vibrio sp. Isolate22. The sequence goes on from NZ_JAKEUW010000016.1 coordinate 25,235, forward strand.
ACTTAGCAATAGCGCTTTGTTGCTTGATTGGCTTTCAAAGTTCTCGATGCCGTTTGCCCACAAGATCCCTGAAAGAAAGCTCAAAATAGCCACGCTATAGGTGATGAACAGCGTTTCACCGCTTATCCCCATAAATTGGCTGTCGGTGAGCGAAAGGAGGAGGCCGAATAAAAATGGAATTAACCCCATATACCCCAGTTTGGCCATGGTGTTACGGGTTTGAGTTGTCGCCATATAGTCCGCCCTCATAACTGCTGCTCAATCGCGTTTTTGAGTGTGGCACTTACTGGAGATGTTGAACTAGGGAAGGTGGCGACCACTTTTCCTTCCTTGCTGATCAAGAATTTGTAAAAGTTCCATTTGGGCGTTATGCCTGCTTGCTGTTGTATCTCGGCAAATACAGGGTTGGCACTACTGCCAGATAGTGAAGCTCGTGCCATCATAGGGAAGGTCACACCGTAGTCGAGGTAACAGACTTTAGCCGATTTCTCTTCGCTTCCTTTGTCTTGGCGAAAATCATTACTTGGAAAGCCGATAACCGTGAAGCCTTGGTCTTTGTAGGTTTGATGAAGCTGCTCGAGTTGCTCAAATTGCGGAGTAAAGCCACATTGGCTTGCAGTATTAACCACCAGTAGAGTTTTGCCTTGAAATTCATCACACAAGGCGATTTCTTCGGTTGAGTTTAACAAGCGTTGTTTGCCATTAAGTATCTCGGGGCAACTTGCTGCAAAAGCGATAGAGCTTGTCAGGCTGGTAATCATTACGGTTGAGCAAAGTAGTGAACATTTCATAGGTTTGGCTCATTTTAGTTGGCGTAATGGTTATTACTCTTGAGCACGTTGAAATGATCACTTTGCGTATTATTTACTGTCTCTTTAACTCGCGTTTTTAGTTGTACATTTGTTCTCTGAGATTAGATATGGAGTGACCAAACGACTGATATTCACTTTTGCACCAAGGCGAGCTGCTAATAGATACATACCACCAATTTTTCGATGTAGGAACAGCGCATCGGCGGGTGGGGTGTGCCAATACTCTTGTTCCATGCTCAGAATGGTGCCAGCTTCACGAAGACGTTGTGCCAAACCACTTGCTTTGAAGTCGTAATCCTCGTCTACCAACATCGGCTCACAAGCCATCTTCACTAGGTTTAGAATCGCTTGGCGTTGATCAGGGAGAATTGTCTCGCTAAAGAATCCAATCTGCTCTAACGCTTGATTGAGCCCTTGCTCATCGTTGTTAATGACAGAGGAAAAAGCCAAGCGATAACCCTCGCTAAAGCGGTCGCTGTATTCTCGGGTTGCTCCGAAGTCTAACAAGCCAATTTGTCGGGTGTTTTCAACGTAGAGATAGTTGGCGAAATTAGGGTCGGTTTGCACCATCTTAAAGTCGAACAACTCTCTGAACAGAAGCTCAAGCAGGCTGTGCATCACAAAGTCACGGGTGCTTTGGTCGTAGCTTTCTATCTGTTCTATTGAGACGCCCTCAATGAAGTCCATGGTGAGCACGGATTCTGAAGAGACTTGCGGATGAATCTTAGGTACGACGAACTGCGAATGCTCTTTTAATGCGTCATGGTAACGAGTCGCGTAGTCAGCCTCGCGAGCATAGTCCGCTTCATCATGGAGCTGTTTCTTTGCTTCCTCTAACAAACCTTTGTAGTCGACCGACTTCGGTATCAACCCAACGATATTGAGTAGTGTGCCGACGTTATCTACATCACTGTCGATGCTTTTTCGAATGCCTGGGTATTGGACTTTGACGGCGAGCTTGTCTCCAGCATCGCTGTATGCTTGATGAACTTGTCCAATGGACGCACTGGCAATCGGTTTAAAGTTGAAGGAAAGGAATTCGGTTTTCCAATGGTTTCCGAGTGAGCTTTCTAATACTTGATTGAGCTGCTTTGTTGGCAATGGGTCAGCGTCTGAGCGCAGGCGAGAAAGAATGTCGGCTAACTCTGGCTCTAAGACATCGCCCGCATCCATTGAAAGCATTTGCCCCAATTTCATTGCCGCGCCACGTAGGTGCGCGAGCTGGTCGGTCAGGCGAGCTATGTTCTGTGGCGTTAACAGTAAATCTTTTGCTTTGGGTCTATTGCCTTGTGCAAGCTGCTTGGTGCCTTCCGTTAGCACGTTGCCCGCGACCCGTGTCGCCAATGAGGCAAACTTACTGAATCTAGAAATTCGATGTGTGGGAAGGTTTCTCTCTTTTGCCGACATAAAGGTTCTCTATGGGAATCAAGGTTCACTACAAAGTTCTATCAATCGTTACACAACCTTGTGTCTTGTTGTGATAACTTGTCGCCTGAATCAGTAACTCGATTGAAAAGGACAAAGCATGAAGTTTATTTGGTTGAAAGTCGTTCTTACCGTACTAGTATTTGCTGCACTGTTTGGCATCGTTTACTACAAAGTCGCCAGTGGTATGTCTTAACTCAATACTATTTCGTACAGCTGTTTCCGTTGCAACGTGATTTTCCGGTTAGCCAGAATGAGATCTTATGTCGATTCTTGGCGAACCTTAGGTAGCACCAATCTGCAACCGGCTTAAATATGGCCCAACGTAATGGCGCATAAAGCCAACCTTTTCCTACTAGGTTCCATGCTTGGTAGGTCACATCTAACCCAAGTAGTAGCTTTTCGTTCTCATCAAGAGCATGCAGCACTGTGTTGGCCGCATCCGCATCAATCTGAGGATAGTTTGCAAACGCTTCGCTGTAGATATCGATAGTCTGGATCTTTTTCTTAGTATCGTATTTGGTGAGCGCAGCCATCTCCTTCGCACACAGTGGACATGTTCCATCATAAAATATCGTTAATGCAGTCATTGTTTATCCATTTTAATCTTGTACACACCGCATTACGCCAACCTTCTTTGATTAGATCAGTGAGAGATATTCTACGGTCTGTTAACTGATTATCACGTTGAGTCATTACGGCATGCGTGAACACTTTGTTCAAGCTCTAAATGCCTGAGCTTATTAGCTTATTGGTTCAAAATTGACAATTTGAACTCTTGTGTACATTCCCATTCTCTTTTCGTGAATTAAAAGTCCATTTAATCAATAGATTAGACTTGGCTTGGAATATGCTCTATCGAATCTACCAATAGCTATCAGTAGAAGCTTGCTATCAAGCGTAAGCTTCGCTTGAAAGTGTAAGCAAGGGGATAAATGGAGAGAGAACATGAAGGTTATAAATTATTTATTTGTCGCATTTTTGCTGTTTAGTATTCCTAATGTCGCGAGTGCTACCGTTGATGTGATGGAGTTGGACGGCGATGTGACTAGTTCCGGTAGCACAATTGATTGGGATGATGTTAACGATCCCAATAGCATGGTTGGGATTGCTGAGTTTTTCCAAAAAGATCGCAATGGTGTGGATCAGATCTTTTGGAAAGGTGGTTCTAAAGATGACTCGGATATTACCGACTGGGCGTTCCGAAGTGCTTCACCGCAACCAAAAGATGACTTTACCAATGCGTATGCTGCTGCCTTTGAAAGTGAAGGTGATTTGCTGATTTATTTTGGTGCCGATCGATATGCGAACAATGGTGATATGTACATTGGTTTTTGGTTCTTACAAGACCAAGTAGGATTACCGGCAGGAGCGACAAAAGGTGATTTCGTAGGCGAGCACGTCAATGGAGACATATTGGTCTTGATTTCTTTTCCGCAAGCGAGTGGCGGTAAACCCTATATTGAAGTGCTGCAATGGGATTTGAATAATGGTGATGTGACTGACAACATGACCAGACTGTTCCAGACGGCGGGAGACCCTAAATCCAATGATTTTGTTGGGGCTCGATGTGGCAGTGATGCTATCGGCGTAGACAAGATATGTGCGATTTCAAATGATGATTCAATTGGTGCGATACCGTTGCCTAATGTTTCTGGATGGGAATATTTGGCAAAAACTGGGGAAACTACGTCTATTCCGACGGAGAGCTTTGTTGAAGGGCGCCTGAACTTATCTGCGCTGTTGAATGATGAGTTTGGTATCAGTGACATTCCTTGTTTCAGTAGCTTCTTAGTGGAGTCACGAGCTTCCCGTTCGATTGATGCATCTTTGGCTGACTTCGTTGTCGGCTCATTCAGTTTATGTAGTATCAGCATAGCGGCGACTTGTAACACAACCAGTTTTACTGTTGATGGCATGTTCAATATCGACTACACCGTGACGGTTACTAACACTGGTCCTGGTTCGTTAGGCACTAATGGTGGCTACGAAGTGGCCTTTTTGTCGGATTCTCCAATCTTAGGTGCGCTTCCAGTGGTGGGTAATGGTGATGAAGTGTGGAGCGTCGGTGAGTCATTCTCATTCATGGGTAATTACCTGTCTGTAAATAATGGTGCCGTCGGCGTGATCGATGGTTCAGTGGATCTTGACGGGCTTATCGTGAATGCTCAAGCGCCCGTGGCTTACAATTGTCCGCCAATAGATTTGAGTCCAATGGTTGAGATTTCTAAGGTATGTAATAGCTTCTTAGAGGTTGATAGCGGTCAAGTTGTGCTTAAGAAAACCTATGATGTTGAAATATGTAATACCGGTGATATTCCATTGGCCATTGAATCGCTGATGGACTCTAAGGATGATTCTTTGAGCCGTTCTGATTTACCTACCGAAGTCGTCAACAGCAGTTATTACCTCGACTTCGCGTTACCTTGTGATGATCTTGAGGATGTGACTACATGTGGTGCTGGTAATATGTGTAGTGCATTAAGTGCCGACCCAGAACTGTTTGCTTGTAAAACGGGTGAAGGTGAGTGGATACCGAATTTTGGTGATGCGATTGGTCAAGTGTGTACACAAGTAACCAAAACTTATGCGCCTAATGTGTTGCCTTCTGGAGTAGACGGAATGCTATCGAACCAAGTGACAGCAACATTTGACTCGCTGTTCTTGCAAGAAGCATTTATGGAAACATCCAATATTGCAACCTGTGATGTTTGCCCATTTACTGTACCTGAGCCATAAGTACTCTCATTAGTTGTACTCACTTAACTTCTTAAGCAGCCTAGTTCGTTAGGCTGCTTTTTTCATTTGGTCATTAATTAACTAGGTGACTTAAATGGCTATCTGATGTTTTTTAATTAGCTTATATAAGGTTGTCCGAGAAATAGACAAGGCTTTAGCGGATTGGGAAATATTGTAGTGGTGTTGCTGAATCACTCGACGAACATTTGTTGCGGAAAGTCGAGTGTCACACTCAGTGTCGGGAGACGCGTCTTTCAATTGAATCCCCATATGACGAGTAGAGAGCGCGTTTGAATTAGAAAGCACACTCGCCCTTTTTATGCAGTTGAATAACTCTCTGACATTGCCCGGCCAGTGGTATTGTTTCATTTGCTCAAGGGTGTCACTAGGAAGCTTGGTTTTGGATGCGTATTTGTGCTTCAGTTCGAATCGAACCAAATCTTCTATGTCTTCCTTATGATCATTGAGTGGCACTAGCTCCAATGGAAGCACATTTATCCGATGAAAGAGGTCCTTACGAAATTTACCCGCAGCAACGGCTTGTTCGATGTTGACGTTGGTGGCAAAAATCACACGGCAATCTACGGGCAATTGGTTGCTACTGCCTAATCGCTCTATCAAGTTATTTTCAAGAAAGTGGAGTAAGTAGGTTTGCAGCGACAGTTCAAGGTCGCCAATTTCATCTAAAAATAGAGTCCCCCCATTCGCTCTTTCTACATGTCCGACGTAGCGTTTGTTTGCTCCCGTGAATGAGCCTTTTTCAAAACCAAATAACTCGGAGTGAATCAGGGATTGTGGAATTGTGCCACAATTTACTGCGATGAAAGGTTTCTGGTTACGAGCTGACGCTTCATGTATTAAACGCGCACATAGACTTTTTCCTGTTCCTGTTTCCCCTTGAATCAGCACTGGGAAATCGTTGTTAGCGATCTTAGTTATCTTCTTTTTCAGTTGTTGGATGGTGCTGGATTGCCCCACTAATTGATATTCATGGCACGAATCAGGCTTAGGTTTGTGTTGCTTGGTGTCTACCATGCCATACGCATGCCCTAAATTTCGACAGAACCATTCAGTATCAATAGGTAGATGGTAATAATCCCAATAGGTTTGCTTAATGAGCGATAAGTTGCGGCTTGGTGGTTGGTTGCAGATAGCGATTGCTTTCAAACTTGGAAAGCGAGCCTTGAGCGTTGATATTTGCCCACATTGCTTGTCGATCGAGGATGATGTTAGACAAGAAATCAAAATGGGTGAGTAGCTGTCGCTGCGGGTGTTGAGTAAGTGAATGGCTTGTTCGGTCGTTTCTGCAATTTGAGCTTCCCAGTTATGGAGGCGCAACTCATCCACCCACTGATTATGGTGCAGGCATGTGGTGTTACATAGCAGAATCACAGAACGAGTTTTAGGCTCAGGTGACACTCTTTTTGATGGCATTGTGCTCACTCTTCATGTTTCGACTCCATGATGAAACCTACAGTAAGCCCCCTAAATATCCCATAAGCTTAGAAGCAAAATTCAATTAATTCGAGTACACAAATCTGCTAGCGTTGATCTAGCAAGTAGCATTGTCTCAAGCGGGGAAGTCAATCAGGTGCTTTACTTACTGAGAGTAAAGGCATCCATGAATATCGTGTGTTTGCTGCTTTTACTGTTTTGTTTATTGATGTTCACAAGGTAAACTCCGCGCTAATCACTAACGATAAAGAGCTGATATTGATGATAATTAACGTAGCAAAAAAGTTCATTTTAGCAGCTTCTGCGCTGGTGCTAGGTGGTTGTGTGAGCTATAGCGTTACTGAACAAGAAATGACGAACTATCTGCAAGATTCGGTGATGTTAGAACAAGAAGTCGGTGTGCAAAACGTTATGTATGCGCAAGTGGCTGTTGATGACTTAGCGGTGCAAATTGGCCGAACTGATGCCGAGCGTGTGTCTGTTCTGGCGAATACCAATGCAAAAGTTCAGGTGTTTAACATGCCGAACATGGGGTTGGATCTTGATATCGAGTTCAGTGCGATTCCCGAATACGACAAAGAGAGTGGTGAGGTCTACTTAAAGTCTCTGCGCCTAGAGCGCTTTGAGGAAAAGGGAAAACAGCTCTCTCCTGAAATAGAGAAGTTACTTAAGCCTGCCGTTTCTATGATTGGTTTTGCGTTGTCCCAGTCGCCAGTTTACAAATTGGACAGTAACAAGGTGCAAGAGTCATTGATCAAGTCATCGGAACCGAATCTGGTGATTAAAGACAATAAGCTGGTCATCGAGTTATTCGATTAATCTTTCACATAAGCTTAGATTCAGCATAAAAATACAATGGCTGCCGATTCGGTGGCCATTTTTGTTTGTGTTGAACAAGCAAGACTTCTGTTTTTGGGCTGTTTATTAAGCTTGTTTTCTCAGGTTCATTTATTGAATTAGCCGCGTATCTCACCTTTACTTTACTCTTGTGAGCAAATCATCGCTTCAGTCATCAAATCATAAGAAAGCAAAGGTGAACGAACTATGAAGAGTCCAGTAATCGCGGATAACAAACCCGTCAAAGTCGAGCTGACAGAGGGAGAAGAGTATTACTTTTGTACCTGCGGCCGATCTAAAAGTCAGCCCTTTTGTGACGGTTCCCATGCCGGGACGGGTTTCAAACCGAAAAGCTTTGTCGCCGAAGAAAGCGGAGACGCCTACCTTTGCCGCTGTAAGTATTCCAACAACCTTCCTTTCTGCGATGGCACTCATAAACAGTTTACTGCTGAACAAGTTGGCCAAGAAGGCCCTGATGTTCATATCCAAGCGGTAACGCCCGACCTCTCGCCAGCGGCTTCTGCAACCAAAGAAGAGCCCACAGTTGAGTTCATTCATCAACTGGCACGAGATGGCTTATCCAAAGTGGGTCATCATGGGCCAATGACCTCAATGGGCGTCCCAAGATATCGATTACCTCATTGGGATGATATTCAAGTGATGGTTGCACAAATGGCGACGAAACCGTTATTGGAAAATGTGCCAGTCGGTACTGAGCTTATTATTGGGCCAAAAGCGAAAAAGCCTCTTAAATTGAACATCTCCTTGTTTGTATCTGACATGAGTTTTGGGTCGTTATCTGAAGAAGCGAAAATATCTTTAGCAACAGGCGCGGAGCTTGCGGGAACGGGGATCTGCTCGGGGGAAGGCGGTATGCTACCGGAAGAGCAAGCGGCCAATTCTCGCTACTTTTATGAATTAGCCAGTGCTCAGTTTGGTTACGATGAAGCTAAGCTTAAAAATGTTCAAGCCTTTCATTTTAAAGGAGGGCAAGGCGCGAAAACTGGAACAGGCGGTCACCTACCGGGAGCGAAGAACATTGGCAAGATAGCAGAGGTGCGTGGCATTGAAGCGGGTACAGCTGCGATTTCTCCACCCACCTTTGTCGACCTCAAAACGGTCGAGGATTTTAAAAAGTTCGCCGACCGAGTTCGAGAGGTGACAGGCGGTATACCAATTGGCTTTAAGTTAAGTGCCAATCATATCGAAGAAGACATTCAGTTCGCGCTTGATGCCAGTGCCGATTACATCATCTTGGATGGGCGTGGCGGCGGTACTGGGGCGGCGCCAGAGATGTTCCGTGACCATATTAGTGTGCCGACCATTCCAGCACTCGCTCGTGCGAGAGCGTATCTCGATAAACAAGGGGTCAGTGACAGAGTCACATTGATCATCACGGGCGGGTTACGCGTGCCGATGGACTTTGTGAAAGCGATGGCGCTTGGTGCAGATGGTGTCGCTATCTCAAACAGTGCCATGCAGTCTATTGGGTGTGTTGCTGCCCGAATGTGTAACACCAATAATTGCCCTGCGGGTATTGCGACTCAAAAGGCCGACTTACGCCAGCGTTTGAATGTCGAGAAAGCATCGAATCAGCTTAAGAACTTCTTCGAAGCCTCGACAGAATTAATGCAAGTGATGGCTAGGGCATGTGGTCATGATCATTTGAATCAATTTAACCCTCATGATTTGGCAACATGGAATCGCGAGATGGCAGAGCTATCGGGCGTTACTTATTCGGGTATCAGCTCATTAAATAAACTTAAGTAAATAACCTTTCGATAAAGCACATCTACTGCATTTGTGGGTGTGCTTATTTTTGCCTATGCCATACAGCACCATATTTCACCCATCGTAATTATCTGCTTTATCGCCACTTTTAAACTATTTTCTATTTTTTGAAAATATCGCTTTACCTCAAGTTAACTTTAGGTTTTATCATCCTCCCCAATCGAAAAACATAAACAATCACCTTGTCATTTTTGAGCCTTGTAAGCTTGGAAGACATCAGTCATTAGGTGATGAAAACGAATCAGGGGTTAGGTATGGAACAGCGTCAGATCACCGAGTATTTTTCAAGAATTGGTTTACTTCAACCAAGCAACACCACAATCGAAAGCCTAAAGGCGATTCATCAACATCAACACAGAAGTATCCCGTTTGAAAACTTTGATGTGATTCAGGGTTTACCGATTCAGCTTTCATCAGAAGCACTGCATGAAAAGCTGGTGGTGAATAAGCGAGGTGGTTACTGCCAAGAGTTAAATGGATTGTTGCTGAGCGTATTAAGCCACTTAGGCTTTGAAGCCAGAAGCCTGCTTGGTCGTGTTCACTTAGCTGGCGAGCCGACAGGGCGCAGCCATCGAGTGACCATGGTGACTATTGATGACAAGCAGTGGTTGGTGGATGCGGGCTTTGGCACCTTTACACCTCGAGCTCCATTGCTGCTAGAAACCGGTCTTGAACAATCTAATGACTTACAAATCTTCCGCTTCGTAGAAGACGAGCTATACGGCTTGCTACTACAAATCAAGCAGGGCGAAGAGTGGATGAAGGTATACAGCCTAGACATGACTCACGTGTGTGCGAACGATTTAGAGTCGAGCAACTTCTTTACATCTAATAGCCCGAAATCGATTTTTACATCGAACTGTATTGCGGCGCTGCCTATTGAAGATGGGATTGTCACGCTACTCAACCAAACCATCAAAGTGACCCAAAACGGCATTACGGAAGAGTGGTCATTAGAGGACGAGGCGTCTTACTTTGCAGCCCTACAAACCTACTTTGGTCTCACACTCAATGTACCTTTTTCACTTTTAAAGAAATGTTTCTAACCAAATTTGAGGATAAATAATGAAAGTATTAGCGATTGGCGCGACCAACAGTAAAGCATCGATTAACCAACAATTGGCAGCGTACACTGCAAGCTTAGCCGAGGGCGCACAAGTCGAGGTGCTCGATCTTAATGATTTCGAGATGCCTATTTACAGCGAAGACAGAGAAAAAGAGTCCGGCGTTCATCAACACGCGAAGCGCTTTTTCAGCAAGATTGGCGAAGCTGATGTTGTGGTCATCTCTTTTGCTGAGTACAACGGCTCATACACCGCGGCCTTTAAAAATGTGTTCGATTGGGCATCGCGAATTGACATGAAAGTGTATCAAGGCAAACCTGTTGTTATGTTATCGACATCACCCGGCCCTGGTGGCGCAACCTCGGTGCTGTCTTCTGCAGTGAACTCAGCGCCTTACTTCGATGCTGATGTGAAGGGTTCAATGTCGGTACCGAGTTTCTATGACAACTTTAATGTAGAAACGGGAGAAGTCATCAATGCCGAAATGGCCGAGAACCTGAAATCGATCATGAGTCAGATTTAGAGACCGAATGACACCTCAATAAGACAAAGCAGCCATGTTCATGACTGCTTTTCGTTGAGCTTGCTGTCAAAGTTTAAGGGCATTAACTGGTTAAGGTAAAAATAGGTCGCTATTCTAAAGTTAAAGTAAACTTTAAATGTTTATGACCTCAAGGATAGTTTAACAATGAGAAACATCGTATACCTCACCATAGGCCAGTTGGCAGAGCGCAGTGGCGTGGCTCCTTCGGCTCTGCGTTTTTATGAAACCAAAGGATTGATTGCGTCTATCCGAACCAATGGTAATCAACGCCGTTATCAATCAGCGATGCTGAGACGAATTGCCCTGATTCAAGTCGCTCAGTCGATAGGATTTACGCTTGAAGAAATTACCGAAGAGCTGTCTAGCTTGCCGATGAACCACACCGCAACCAAGCGTGATTGGGAGCGAGTGGCAAAGAAATGGCAAGGGCAACTCGACAGTAAGATGGCACAGATCCGTTCATTACAAGAAAACCTCACAGGCTGTATTGGCTGCGGCTGTCTGAGTATGCAGAAGTGCCATCTATTAAACCCAGAAGATATTCTGCATGACCAAGGACAGGGGGCTCAGCGTATCGTTGAGTAACATTTCTGCTTTAAGTTAAACCTATTCGGATCAAGTTTTAGGTCCTGGTTTATATTCGTGTCAAATCATCGAAGCCTATGCATTCAATATGGTTGGCTGCAAGCCACTGTTTCAATATCGGGTTGGTTAAGAGCGCGTGTTCTTCCACTCTCTTTTCGTGGTAGCCAGACAACGACTTTAGCTCGTCACTTGCAGCTAATGAAGGGTGGCACATCAATTCGATTATGCCGTTTGGCATGGTACTTTGGTGGCTTAGCAGTACATTTTGTAAATCAACTAATGAAATCCCACCATCAAAAAAACGCATATCGAAGGCGTCAGGGGTTGGCACTGACAGCAAATCTTGGCCGCTCAGAATATTGTCTATACGCCTTACTGGTAGGCCGATGTTGTTTACCGTTCGAGTAAATGCCGCTTTTAATGCCTTATAGACACCACCAAAGTGATGACTATCGATATGGTTGATCTTTAGACCCGCAGAAAGCGCAGCTTGATACTGAGCGTTAAGCTCAAGCTCTACTTCTTTTTTAACCACACCACTCTTGTCAAAAAGAGTGGCTTTGTCCAAAAAGTTACCGTGTTCGTCTACTAAGCTTGAAACCAGTTCTGGTGGCGTCAATGGCTTTCCTGAAGTAACGGTAAAGTGTAAACCCACTTCCGGTACTAATCCTTGGTGATAGAGTTCGATGGCGTGTTGTGTGCCGGGTTGGTTCATCATGATAGTGGTCGACTTCACGATTCCTGCTTTAAAGCAGTCGACGATGCCGTGGTTAACACTTTCTGTGAGACCGAAATCATCGGCATTGAATATTAATTTCATCGCGACCTCATATTATAATTTTGGATATCAATGACTTGAACTAGCTCAGTATTCACTGAGCTACTCCCAAGGTTATTATTTATTTTGTGTGAGATGGTGCGCAAACGCAGGCATGAAGTCTAAGTTCTCACGAATCGTTTCCTGCAAAGCTTCTTCGATGTGTGAGCCACTATCGACGATAGGGTTTAAGATCAGAGCACGTTTTGCTGTTGCGATGTCCCCCGTCATCGCTGCTTTAACGGTTAAGGTTTCAAACTCTTTCATCTGCTGAATCAAGCGTAGCGTGTCGCTATCAAAAGGTTCGACGTTCAGTGGCAGGATCGCACTGCTGGTGATTACCGAACTCACTTCTACCGCGCAGTCATCGGGTAATCCTTGAATCGCACCATTGTTGCGAGTGTTGACGTGCATGATAGAACGTTTGTTATTGTGGATACTGCTCATGAGCTCACAGGCCGCTTCAGAGTAGTAAGCACCACCTCGTTCTTCTAACAATTGAGGCTTGGTATCGAGCATGGGATCTTTGTAGATCTCTAACAACTGATGTTCAACCTTGGCAACTAAGTCTGCGCGATTGGTGCTGTTTTCAGACGCAGCAAACTCTTTGTCTAAGATGTCTCTGGATTGGTAGTAGTAACGTAGGTAAGCACAAGGAACGATGTTCAGAGAACGAATCAATTCAGCGTCCCATTCAAAGGGAGGGATGTTCTTTGGCGTCATTTGATCGTTACCACCGAGGAGTTGCTCGATGAGTTCTCCCAATTTATCTTCACCTTTATGAAGCACCTTACGAGCCCACACTAGGTGGTTTAGTCCGGCGATTTGCATCGTCATATCTTTACGTTCTGCACCAAGCATTTTCGCCGCGCCTAGCTCCATGTTGACGGGAACGTTACATAGACCAACGGTTTTAATGGTTGAGTGCTTAATCAGTGCTTCCGTTACCATGCCTGATGGGTTGGTGAAGTTGAGTAACCACGCATTCGGGCACAACACTTCCATTTCTTTCGCTATCTCGAGTGCAATCGGAATGGTTCGGCAAGCATTAGAGAAGCCACCTAAACCATTGGTCTCTTGCCCAATCATGCGATATTTCAATGCGATTCGTTCGTCGCGCAGCCTGGCTTCTATTCTTCCAGCACGAAATTGAGAGCAGACAAAATCCGTTTCTTTCAGAGCTAATTGTCGATCCGTGGTGAGGTGAACATTAATCTCACAGCCTGCTTTGTTTATCATTCGCTTGGTGAGCCCTGCGATTATCTCCGCTTTTTCCATGCCTTCTTCGATATCTACCAACCAAAGATCAGAGATAGGTAATTCGTGATGGCGCTTGATCAGTCCTTCAACGAGCTCTGGGGTGTAACTTGAGCCACCACCAATTACGGTTACTTTGAGTTTTTGATTCTGTTGCATGCTGTTCACCATTTAATGTTGTAGATTACTTGGTTTAATTTATATGATGGTTACATACACCGACAAACCAGTTTTGACGACTTATTAATTAGTGAGGTTAATGCATGGGGCTATTCGAAAATCGCCAACAAACGTTGTCACTGCTGCACACCTTTAGTGTTGCGGCTAAACATCTAAGTTTTACACTTGCCGCCGATGAGCTCTTCTTAACTCAGGGAGGGGTCAGCCATCGCATCAAAAAACTCGAACAACAACTGAAGTTCAATCTGTTTGTGCGCAAGACAAGAAAGCTCGAACTGACGCCAGAAGGTCAGCGAGTGTTATCCATGTTGAACGTGTCGTTTGAGTCTATCTTTTCCGAACTCATGGATATTCAAACGGGTGAGCTCAGCGGGGAGTTATATATCGCGACATCGCCTTATTTCGCTTCCCCGTGGTTAATGCCCCGCTTGCCGGAATTCAGACGTTTGTATCCGAATCTAAGCATTAAACTGCAAACCAAACAGAATCAGTCAGACTTCCAGTTTGAACCTTATGACGTGGCAATTTTCTATAGCGAAGGTCATTACCCAAACCATTACAGTGAGCGGTTATTCAGTGGAGTAAGAACCCCAGTGTGCAGCCCTGAATACGCGAAACGCTTCAATTTAGACCAAGGCATACAACACTTAGATGATGTGCGTTTCATCCACAATGGTGATATCACTGCGTGGCAACGTTGGTTACATGAAGCTCAAAGTGATACCAACTGCGCGCTTCAGTGTGACTATTACAGCGATAATCGCTTGGCGATGGATGCAGCGATATTATCGATGGGGCTAGCACTAGGGCGGCTAGAGTTCATGGCACCGCAGATTGAACAAGGCTTGTTGGTCGCACCTCTTATGAGCATTGAATCGGGCAAAGGGTATGATTTAGTGTGTCCGAAAGGCATGGAGCAACGAACAAAGTTTCAGGTGTTTGCTCAATGGGTTAAGCAACAGTTGTGACCGAATTGCGTGCCTAGACAAACACAAATTATAGGTCTAGTGTAGGTGGTTCTTTCAATAAAAGAAGAGGTTAGTTATGTTCAGCCATGTTTTTCTCGGTACCGAAGATATTGAACGCGCGAAGGCTTTTTATGACCCCATCATGAAAGTGCTTGGTTACAGTGAAGGTTCCGTTGAACCTAAAGGGCGCTGTGTTTACGTTAGCCAAACTGGTGTATTAGGTTTAACCAAACCGATTGATGGTCAGCCTGCAACGCACGGCAATGGTATGACGATCGGCTTCCTAGCATCTTCTCCTGAACTGGTGGACGAATGGCATCGAGTTGGCGTCGAAAATGGCGGCACCAGTATTGAAAACGGCCCCGGAGCGAGAGGTTCTGACGAGCGTCGTTTGTACATGGCTTATTTGCGAGATCCTGATGGAAACAAGATCTGTGCGACTCACTTTATGCCGTAGTTTACCTTATGTCATCGTTCATTTTATGCCACAGTGGCGTATACTTAGATCATGTTGATGGTTCGGAATTAGCGAAGTCACTGCTCTGAACTTGTTAGCTTCCTGAATACTCAAAATTTTGCAAAGGATCAGCTAAATGACATCGAACGAACTGTTTTATGAAAGCTTTGAGCGCTGCCGGATTGACCAAGAATTTCTCGAAACGTTTTTGGCTGATTTTTGCGAGCATAATCCAAGGTTTTCAGAACGTTTTGAAAATATAGGGTTAGAGCAACAAACCAAGATGCTTAAAGCTTCGATCATCCTTATCTATAACTCTGCGGGTCTGCCGAGCGTGCGTAACTCAGTAAAGAAATTGGGTAAAAGGCATAAAGATTTAGGGCTGAATATTTCCGAAATTGAGCTCAACGAATGGTTCAATTCGTTGCTCAATACGGTTAAAAAATACGATCCTCACTACGATGAAAGCGTCGAACAAGCATGGACAGAAACTCTCGAAGCAGGCTTAACTATCATGAAGAAAGAGTGTGTTGTGCCAGGTCCTGTGAATCAATAGGTAAGTCACCAGAAGCTTTTCTTGAAAGGTAGACTTCGTTTGAGAGGTAAGCCATGAATTAGGCTTACCTCAATTCTCAACCTTTTGACTCCTCATTAAAAATGAGCAGCCCAACCAATCAGGAACCCTTGCGATGCAGTATCGTATTCAAAGGTGCCCTTGTTTTCGTAATCAACCCAGGTCGATTTGTAGGCGACATTTAAGTCAGACCAACTGTTTATCTGGTATCGTACGCCAGTTAGCAGAGATGAAGTAAAGTTGGTGTCACTGCCAAGCCCTGCATCAATAGTTGCGTGAAACTTCCAATCCTTATTGATCTGCGTTATCCATCTCACACCTATTTGGTAGTCAACCCAATCTTCATCGAGTGATCGGTCTGTACTTAGCTTACCACCTGAACCGTAAAGCTTGGCATCAATGTCGTTATCCCACCAACGAAGCCCAAACAGATAATCAATTGAGCCAAAATCGTATTGGTAGCGCTTAAACCCCTTCACATCTAAAACACCTTGTCGGATATCAAGATTGCCTTTCAATACCTCTAGATTGCTACCTAAAACTGAGTTTGTTTTTCCGCTTAACTTCATGAAGCTGTAGTCAATGTAATAGCCCCACTGATTGTCATAGATACCCTCTAAACGCACCATTGCGGTCATATCAAGATGATCCATGATGAATGCAGGATCCACATCGACATCAGCAGACAAATCACCAATGGTACTGTCTCCGCGGATATTGAGTGCGAGCGCGTAAATTTCGAAGCTATGTTGCCACTTTTTTGTATCCGCTTGTTCGTTTGCTTCCTGAGCATTTACGGTTGAGCTGGCAGCCAATGCTGATGCGAGTAGGTAACGCCATTTAGCCATATTGATATCCTTATCCTCAATGTGAAATCCCACTGTTATGAATGTATGTTTTGACCATTCATTTCCCATATATGCAACTTGTATATTGCTGATTGTAGACTATGTTTTTTGAAAAGAGCCAAATTAAAAGAGTAAGGATATGAAGCCACAAAGTGTTTTTTTGTTCGTCGCTGTTTTGGGTTTAACACCGATTGCATTGTCGTACGGTTATGCTCCCGTTGTCTCCCTCGATTATCTTTTCGGAATTGATGCAACTCCCGTCAATGTCACCCACATCTTTCGTGCTGTGATGGGTTTGTACTTAGCGTTGGCTCTGTTTTGGATCGCAGGGGCGCTACTAAAGAAATACCGACTGCCAGCACTCTACAGTTTGGTGGTCTTCATGTTGGGCTTGGCTGCCGGCCGAGTCATTAGCTTGGTGGTGGATGGTATGCCTCATTGGCTACTTGTTGTTTATTTATTATTGGAGCTTGGCTTTGGTTTGGTAGGAATAAAAATGGTTCACAAAGAGCAATCTGAAACAGTATAAGGAAATTCTATGAAAAGGATCTTCGACCTTGTCGTTCTGAGTGTGTTGAGTAGCTTTTCGCTATCGGCATGGTCAGCCCAAGAACAACCGAATATTTTTGTTATCTTTACGGATGATATTGGGATATCAAACCTCAGTGCTTATCATAATGGTGTGATGAGTAGTGAAACACCAAACATTGATAGTATTGCCGAAAAAGGCATGCTGCTTACTGATTATTACGCGCAACCCTCTTGTACGGCGGGTCGCTCTGCGTTCTTAACGGGGCAGTTACCAGTGCGAACGGGTATGCACACGGTGGGCTTACCGGGTGGGCCTGTTGGGCTGCATGCGGATACGCCAACACTACCAGAAATTCTCAAAACCATGGGTTACGTGACAGGTCAGTTTGGTAAAAACCATTTAGGTGACCGTGATGAATTCTTACCCACAATGCACGGCTTCGATGAGTATTGGGGCTGGTTGTATCACCTGAATGCGATGGAATACACCGAAGATCCAGACTGGCCAAAAGACGGTTCGTTGGATGCTTTTGCGCCTCGCAATGTGATTTACGCGAAATCCGATGGCAAAGGCGGACAAACCATTGAAGACGATGGCGCGCTAACTATCGAGCGTATGCGTACACTAGATGATGAAGTAAATAAACACGCGATCAACTTCATCGAAAGGGCGGTTGAAGCGGATAAGCCATTTTTCACTTGGTACTGTCCATCACGCGGTCACGTATGGACGCACCTATCACCTGAATATGAGGCTATGCTTGGTCAGAATGGGTGGGGACTTCAAGAAGTGGTGATGAAAGATCTTGATGATCATGTTGGCGAGATGATGGCGAAAATGGAGGAGCTCGGCATTGCTGACAACACCATCATCATTTTCACGGCTGATAATGGCCCTGAAATCATGACTTGGCCTGATGGTGGTATGACACCATACCACGGTGAGAAAGGCACGACTTGGGAAGGTGGCGTTCGTGCTCCAGCTCTCGTTAGTTGGCCAGGTAAGATTCCAGCGGGTAGTGTGGGTAACGGCATCTTTGATGGTATGGACTGGCTACCGACATTGGTTGCAGCTGCGGGTGGTCCTGCTGATCTGAAAGAGAAAATGCTAAAAGGTCACGATGGCTTTAAAGCACACCTCGATGGTTATAACCAAGTCGATATGTTGACGGAAAAAGGTGAGTCGAATCGTAAAGAGATTTACTACTACGAGCGAGATAAGCTACAAGCGGTTCGAGTAGGAGATTGGAAGGCGCACTTCGTGGTTCAAAATCATGGTTGGAGTGGCCCTAAAGAAGAGCTCAATGCACCGCTACTGTTTAACTTACGTCGAGATCCGTATGAGCGAGCGGCAGAAGAATCGGGCATGTACTTGAAGTGGATGGGACAAAAAATGTGGGCATTTGGCCCGGCTCAAGCGGCGGTACAGCAACACCTAGCGACTTTCAAAGAGTGGCCACCTAAGACGCCAGAAACTCAGCCAGACAATACCGGTGGTGTGGGGAATTAGTGGAAAGAGAATAATAAAAATCCCGCTCTGTGTGAGCGGGATTTTTGTTGAATTACGTCTTAATCTTAGCTTTATTTGAGCGTCGTGTTTCTCTCAATAAACTTAACCGGAACCATCAGTTTTACTAGACTGGTATCCTGATCTTGAATTTGGTTCACCACAATTTTCACTGATTCACGAGCAAGGCGTTTGAAATCTTGTTTGAATGTTGTGAGCTGGTAGTTAAGCCACTGCGTTTGAGGAATATCATCAAAACCAATGACTTGCAGATCTTCAGGAATACGCAAGTTGAACTCTAATCGAGCTACGTCCATGACTGCCATCGCCAAGTTATCCGTCGCGCAGAATATCGCTTCTGGCGTAGGTGATTCTGCAAACATAGCTCGAATCGTTTCTAGTGCATCAAGGTAGTCATAATCCGCTTCAATAACACGAGCTTGCTTACCTGTTAGATCTTCGAACTCAGAGCAGAAACCGGCTTCACGTTCGCCGTTGGTGTAAGTAGGGACATTACCGGTTAGGTAAACCGCTGACTTTGTTCCAACGCTATGCAAGTGCTGAGCGGCAACTTGGCCTGCTGCATAGTTATCGCTTACGACATGGCTACTCTTAGTACCTTCCACCACGCGTGCATACTGAACAATAGGGATGTCGAACTCTTCACACTCTTCATAAAGCGACTTATTGAAGGTGGCTGATGCGGCGATCACACCATCGACTCGATATTGGAAGATGTTAGGAATCGAGTGGTTGTCATTACCATCGACTTGCCACGGAATCAGTACCGCAGAATAACCCTGTTTTTGTAACTCAGTAGAGATGAGCTGCAGGGTTTTCATATGAATTGGGTAATCCGCATCAGGGAAGACCAAACCAATCAACTTTGATTCATTGGTCGTCAGGCTTCTTGCAAAAGCATTAGGGCGATAGTTGAGTGCTTTCGCGGCTTCAAATACTTTCTGCTTGGTCTTTTCAGAAACTGAACTACCCGGTACAAATACACGAGATACAGTCGATTGAGAAACGCCAGCAAGTTTAGCGACATCTTTTGAAGTTACGGTTGCTTTGGATACCGAAGCGTGTTTTGGAGAGTTCATAGACTATGCATTATAAGCCGAATTAATGGCGTGTAGAGTATCATAGATAGGTACGTATTCAAAAAAGCAATGCATTAGAATGTTATGAAAGATAAGGGCTAATTGAGGTTGTTGGGTATTATCTTGGGTATGACCCAAAAGAAAGCTCTACGTACATGCATAAGCAGATTGTAGAGCTTTAGTTGGACAGTGTTGTTCAATACTTCTTACTTATCTAACGCTTTATTCAGCCATTAGAAGTAGTAACGAATACCTGCAGCGAATTGGTCGTCGCTGTTTTCGTAGCGGTTACCCACTGATTTGTCGTTGCCGTTGTCGAATTGGTATTCCGTCCACACTAAGAACTTGTTTTTCTTAAAGTGGTACTCAAGACCAGGGATGATCAGCTGACGCTCGTAGCCGTTAGCGTTGTCGTCTGTATCTGTTAAGTAGTTAACGTTAAAGGTTGGACGCAGACCGTTTTCAAAGTGGTAGTACGTGAAGAATTCAGCACCACGGTGGTCGTAGAATTCAGCTTGGCTGGTGGTTTCCCAGTTTGAGCCCTGGCTGTAAGTGAAACCAACAAATAGGCCATCATTGGTGTAGTTCACACCCAATAAACCGATGCGCTGGGTATCGCCATCTTTAATGTTTTGCACGCCGGCATCAACATCATCAAACTCATTCTGGTGGTAAGCCAAACCAATGGTTAAGCCATCCATCACAGTGTAAAGCGTTGACGCACCCATACCGTTTTTCAGCGTCGCGGTTAAACCGTCAGCTAGGCCAACATCTTCACGAGTGGTTTGGTAAGTGAAGCCGTATTTCCAGTTGTCGTTGATGTTGTTGCGGTAGGTGATTGAGTTTTCGGCACGGCCTGTACCAGAAGCAATACCCCAGTCAGATAGGTTGTAGTAGCCAGAGCCACGTGAACCAAACACACGACCCATATCGGTAAACCAAGCCACATCGTAGAAGGTCGACCATTGCTTAGTGCCTGCAGCAATCTTGCCGTATTTTTCGTGCTCTACGCCAGCGTATAGAAGTCGGTCGTAAATATTGTCGCCGTTAGCACCTGAGTTGTAACCCCATTCGGCATGGCCAAAGCCAGTCCAGTCGTTGTCTAGTCCCATTTGACCTTTAAGACCGAAACGAGAACTACCGCTGTTCCATTCACCGTTATGGTCGCCACCTTTGTCTTGGTAACGAACGTCAAAACGGCCATCTAGGGTCAGGCTGTCGCCCGCGTCATTGGTAAAAGTGTGTGCAGCAAAAGCAGAACCCGAAGTAAGTGCTGTCAAGATCACTGCTGAAAGAATCGACTTTTTCATTGTTATTCTCTTTATTCAGGCCGTAGAAAGCCGCCGTGCTTTCAAGCCCGTTATATAGGTAATGGTTTGGCAGGGTGTGCCCATCCGTTAGGCACAAGTTGGTTATCTTGGGTGGAGCAAGTTGCCGAGGGCGAGAAGGAGCCCTCGGCAGCCATGTTTATCTAGTGTAGGTATGGACTAGATAGACAATAGGACACAGTTACAGCGTTGGGTTCATGATGGTTGAAGTGCGTTCGAACACATCTAGACCTTGCTGTTGTAGCCAGTAAGGAAGGTCGATAAGAACCCAGTTCTCAGACAGTTTGTCACCGTCACGGTAGTAAACGTCAACTACTTGCATGTTTGCACGTACTTCACCACCAGTCATACCTAGGAAGCCACCTGTTGGTGTGTTTGATAGGTTTGGCCAACCGAAGAAACAAGAGAAGTTACCTTCAGCGAAACGACAAACGTGGCCGTTGAACTTCTTGTCTTTCAGGTTGTTACGGAAAGGAAGTTGGTGCTGTTGTTGGTAGCGAGGAATTGTGTAAGACGCGCCGATACCACATGGGCCGTACCAAATCATGTCTTTTGACCAGCTCTTCGCTAGCACTTCTGGTGGGCAACCCATCGCACCGCTGTCGTTAAGAGCAGACAGGTCATCAACCATTTTGTTTACTAGAGCAAGTGTCGCAACACCTTCCTCTGGAGCCGCGTCTTCGAATAGCAGACCATCGTGGTTGCGTGGGCCAGGGTATACGAAGTGCTTACCAGTTGACGGTGGAAGTGGGTAACAACCCGCTTGATCCATCATGCCTAGAAGGTCTAGGAACAAGCCTGTCTTAGTGATTTTGCCATCAACAACACAGTTAAATTCTGCGTAGCGAACGTTCATAATCTTGCCAGTAGGGCGCATGCCTAGGTATTCAGCGTCGAATAGACCCATGAAGTGACCCATGCTCATTACCCAAATCTCATCTGGGTTAACTTCGTTGTTACCACCGATGAAGATGTCTTGACGACGCTGCATGCGAGTCATTGATTTCATCATTGGCGCCCAGAATATGTCAGCTGCTGCTTGTGCGCCTTCTTGCTCACGGAATGGGTAAACACCGCGCCACAAGTAATCTTCAGAAGTGTGTGCTTTTAAAACTTCAGCAACGTTCTCGTGAGTTGCGTTTTCCATTGCATCGAAGTATTCACGAACAATGCGTTTAGCTTCTTGATATTTAGACATAATAATTTCTCTTTGTGTTGTCGAGTCAACATTCGGAACAGGACTCGATTTGGATTTTGTTACCGGCTGACTTATCAGCCGGCTTTACATTTTTCGTATTTGAACTTCAGCGTATGAGTGTCGAATTAAGCTTTTGCTGCTTCAGCTTTTTTGCTCTTATCGAAGACGCCACCTTTAAGCGTTTCAGGCAGTGTTAGCCATAGTAGGCCGGCGATAATCCATACGATTGGTGAGCCCCACATTGCTGTTTGTAGGTCGGTACGCTCTTGGATGAAGATAAGAACCATTGGTGCCCACATGCCGATAATACGACCGCCATGGAATAAAGCTGCACCATAGCTACGCAAGCGTGCTGGGAACAATTCAGAGAAGTAACCGCCCCATACTGCAGAAGCAGACAGACCGAAGTTGTAGATAAGACCTAGAAGAGCCAGCATGTTTAGGCCACCAATCACCATGTCGCCAGGTGCGACAAAGAAGATAGAAACCATGATACCTGCGAGGATGAAGCCGAACGCATTGATCTTACGACCGTACTTATCTGCTGCCCATCCCCAGAACCATGCACCGAAGAGTGAACCAAATGCTGAGATAGAGAAGATCAAACCGATGGTCGCACCATCAAACATACGAACATCTTTCAGGTAGGTAGTTACAAAGCCACCGAAGAATTGGAATCCGTAGAAGTTAAGACCAGAAAGAAGTAAACAAGTAATCGTAATTTTGCGGTAAGGCTTGCTTAACATCTCACCCCAAGAACCTTTTTTCGCTTCGGTTACTTCCCCAGCTGCATTGGTTGTGGTTTGTTGATCTTCTTCACCGTAGGCGATCACTGTTTTGTCGCTTGGTAATACAAAGATCATTAACGCTGCTGCTACAAGCGGTGGAATACCACCTACCCACATTAGGCTCTGCCAAGGTGCATCAACACTTGTAATGAAGGCTGCGTACGCACCCATTGCCACTAAAGCAACAGAGAACATGGAAGAAGCAAATGCTGTTAACTTACCGCGAACCGTTGGTGTAAATAGGCCAATCATCAAAGATACAGCTACAGTGAAGTAACCACCTAAAGATAGTCCAATGATGAAACGCATTGCAGCCCAAGTGGCGTAGTCGGTAAACATCATGTTGATGATGGTTGCACCACCGTTTAGTGCCGTAATTGCTACTAGTGTGGACTTCTTACCGAACTTGGTTGCGAACCATGCACAGCTCAGTGCACCAATCAGAGCACCAACAGACTGCCAAGTGTAGAACTGAGCGGTATCAGAAAGGCTAATACCAGCATATTCTTCCACGATGTATGGGCGTACGTAGTCAATAATTACAAAGTTATAACAATAAAAAAAGTAACCCACTAGAATTGCTAGATATGCGGCTACCCTTTGAATCATAGGAACTTCGCTCATGTGTTTTTTAATGGTCATGACCGATAAACCTTTATTTTATATAGGGTGGTTTTGGTTTTAATTATTGTGTGTTGATTCTTTAGCTTCATCACACCGTCTTCATTTCGGGAGAGATAATAGAATTTTTGTGGTTATTAGATCCGTGATCAAAGTCAATTTTAAAATGAGTGCGTACCCATTTTGTGTGTTTTAGTGATCTTGATCTCATTTAGCCGAGTTTTTGTGCTTGGCGGGGCGATTTGAGTGTTTAATCGTCTATCTTAGTGATAATGGTCACACTTATTGTGGGTTTTTGAGGGAAAATATCCATTTTTGAGTACTATTGGCGGCGAATGATTAGAAGAATACAATAAACGGAATCTAAAAATGGTTACGTACTCAAGTTTTGTGGTTATTGCTCTTTATGTACTAACTACTTTGTTTATCAGCTACTTAGTTAATAGGCGCTATAGTGTCGGTGGCGACTTTTCGACTGGTGGAAAACAATTTGGTTGGTTTACGGCGGGTGTGTCGATTCTTGCAACCTACATCAGTGCGATGACGTTCGTGGGTATGCCGGGCTGGGTTTATAGCTCAGGCATGGAAGCAATGAGCGTTCATCTGAATTACCCAATAGTGATCTTTTTCGCTGTGGTTTTCTTTGTTCCAGTGTTCTACAAACTCGGCCTGACCTCGATTTATGAATACTTAGAGCACCGCTTTGGCGTTGTTGCTCGCACGATCAATTCCATCGTGTTTATTGTGGTTCAGTGTATTTCGGCAGGGGTAATTTTGTATGCGGTAGCATTGATCTTGGTGCAAGTGCTGCCGGTGAGTATCTCCGAGGCGATCATCTACATCAGTTTATTTACCGCCTTGTATACTTATGCGGGGGGCATCTCAACCGTCATATGGACAGACATGCTGCAGTCAGCAGTATTGATTATTGGCAGCATTGCGATCTTTGGTTTATTGCTGATGAAGATTGATGCGGGGGAGGTGTTGTCTCCTGAACATTTGAATATCATCAATCTCGATTTTGACTTAGGCGTCGATACCACATTGTGGGCCGGCGTAGTGGCTGTGAGCTTTTTACATCTGAGTGTGTATGGCACTAACCAACTGATTATCCAAAGAACACTGGCGACAAAAAACGTTCAGACAGCGCAAAAATCCATGCTGCTTTGTGGTTACGGCGCGTTCTTCATCTATCTGTTTTTTGCTGTGATGGGTGTATTGCTAAGTGTCTTTTATCAAGACACCAGCTTTGAGAACAGCAATGAAGTGATTCTCGATTTCGTGTTTAACCATACTAACCCAATCATTGTTGGGCTTGTGATTTCTGCATTGTCGGCTGCGGCGATGTCGACACTGGATTCCACTTATAACTCTATGGCGACGGTCGCAACGTTCGATTTCTATAAGCGCTTCTTCCGTAAGTCAGCCTCCGATGCACACTATGAATCGGTAGCAAGAAAGATGAGCCTTGTTGCCGCAGCGTCAGTAGTTGTTCCTGCTTTGCTGGCTGTTTCAAATGAGTCGGTGCTTAAAACCATTGCCAGCCTAACCTCGATTTTCGTTGGTATTCGTCTTGGCTCTTTCATCCTTGGGCTGTTTTTCAAGAAAGCGAATGAGAAGGGTGTGATTGCCGGCAGCATAGGCAGTGTGGTTGTGGTGTTTATTGCCAAATACAGTGGTATTTCTTGGCCTTGGTTTGCGCTGATTGGCACCGTCGTTTTCCTCGTTCTTGGCGTTATCGTGAGCCGCTTCTTTGGTGAAGTGACTCAACAACAGAATGAATTTATCGCTAAGCAAAAGCATTTGTTCGCTAAGCCTACCGCGAGTCACTACGGCTTGCTGGTGTTTGCCGTAGTGACGATTGTTGCTTGTACTGTTATCCCTGATTGGCTTTATGCCGCTCTTTCTTAATTGACCGATTCTTTACTGGTATATCTATGTTATCGATCTTTGATATCTACAAAATTGGTGTGGGGCCATCGAGCTCACACACTAACGGCCCAATGATTGCGGGTTTCCACTTCACACAATTAATCGCAGACAGAATCACAGAGGTGGGGCGTGTTCAGGTCGATCTTTATGGTTCGTTATCGTTAACCGGAATAGGTCACCACACCGATAGAGCGACCATCTTGGGTTTGCTTGGCAATAAGCCAGACACGATTAAGATTACCAGCGCTAATGAAGCGATGCGACGCGCTATCGACAGTGGTGAAATGCAACTAAGTGGTAGTCATGCTATCGGTTTTAATTACCAGACAGATATGTTGTTCCATGAAGACAATCTGCCTCTGCATGAAAACGGCATGATGATTACCGCATTTGATCAAGCTGGAAATGCGATTATCGATGAAACCTACTACTCGATTGGCGGCGGTTTTATCGCAACCGCTGATGAACTGCAAAATGGCACTCAAACCCAAGCCGTAGAAGTCCCTTTCCCATTCAAAAATGCCGATGAGATGCTGCAAAAAGCCGAAAGCAGCGGCATGAGCTTGGGTGGCATGATTCTGAAAAATGAAGCGGCTTTCCAAGGCGATGATGTTATTTCAGAAAAGGCTGATCAAATTTGGCGAGTAATGACTCGCTGCATGGAACGCGGTTTTGAAACCGAAGGCATTCTTGATGGTGGATTGAACGTTACTCGCCGAGCACCAAACCTACTGAAGAAGTTGGAAGCGAATGCTGCGGTTGAGAACGATCCAATGGAAATCATGGATTGGATTAACTTATTTGCCTTTGCAGTCAGTGAAGAAAACGCAGCTGGCGGTCAGGTAGTCACATCACCAACTAATGGTGCTGCAGGGGTTATCCCAGCAGTGTTGATGTATTACCATCGCTTCATTAAAGAGTTGGATACCAAGCAACTAAAAGACTTTTTAGCGGTATCGGGCGCGATCGGTATTTTGTATAAAACCAACGCTTCCATTTCAGGTGCCGAAGTAGGGTGCCAAGGTGAAGTTGGCGTATCATCCTCTATGGCTGCTGCGGGGTTAACTGCATTGCGTGGCGGTAGCAACGAGCAGATCTGCATAGCTGCAGAAATCGCAATGGAGCATTCGCTGGGTATGACCTGTGATCCAATTGGTGGTTTGGTACAAGTGCCGTGTATTGAGCGAAATGCAATGGGTGCGATGAAGGCGATTAATGCATCACGCATGGCACTGAAGCGAAACAGCAAATCCTTAATCTCGCTGGATAAGGTTATCGCGACCATGTACCAAACGGGTAAAGACATGAATAAGAAGTATCGTGAGACCTCATTGGGCGGTTTAGCGCTAATTCATCTCGCACACCCTTGTGAGTAGAGGCCAACTCAGTCTCAAGCCTTTGTGAGATAGATACTCTTGTATGAACGACAACAAAAAGCCCAGTCGCATTATCGCTGACTGGGCTTCTAAGTTTTAAATCCACTAATCTTGCAGTGGCAGTTGGTAGCTGTTTTTAAGCTCTTTCACTGAAATGTTTGATTGAATTGCACTGACGCCTTTCACTCGTCGAATTGAGCTGATTCGCTCAAAATACTCTTCCAGATCTCTTGCCAGTACCTGAATCATGTAATCGGCTCCGCCTGCAATGCAGTGACACATGGTGATCCAGTCTGTGACTGCGACAAACTCTTCAAAAGGCTCGGTGTTTTCAACCTCATGATTACCGAGTGTCACTAGGGTGAAACCTGCCACATGAAGCCCTAGCTTTTTGCGATTAAGCTGCGCGGTATATCCATCAATATAGCCCGTCTCTTCCATGCGCTTCCAACGACGCCAGCAAGGAGTTTCACTTAGGTTGACCTTCTCGGCAAGCTTGCTGTTACTCATGCGCCCATCTTTTTGGATATGTCCAAGAATGGCAATATCCGTATCATCTAGCACTTCATTGGTGGATTCTTTCACTTTCATGGTGTTTTTAGAAAAAGTCTGCTCAAGTTTGATTTTATACTAGCGCATATAGCAATTTAATTCCTACTCGAATCGGTAAACTCTTCTCCCAATAACGTTTTATTTACTAGGAGAGAAAGAATGAGCGCTCAATTAATGCTGGCGTTCTTGTTGTTTTCAATATCGATTGGAATTACACCGGGAGCAGGAAACATTGCATTGCTTGGGATATCAAGCCGATATGGATTTGCGGCAACATTGCCTTTTGTCTCTGGTAACGCTTTTGGCATTATCATCATACTGGCGGGTTCAAGTGCTGGCTTAGTAAGCCTGTTTACCCTCTACCCAGAGATCTACACGGTAATGAAGTACCTTGGGGCGGCTTATTTACTGTTTATGGCGTGGTCGATTGCCAACATGGAAATTGAGCAAGAAGAGTCGGTGAATCGCTCAGGATTTATGTCTGGTGTTTTGATTCAAGTATTGAACCCGAAAGGATGGATTGCTTCACTGACTGTATTTTCTCAGTTCATCACCACACAGGCAGATTACCTGATTCAAGTGGTGACGATCACCACCATCATGGTGGGAACCGGTGTATTGTGTATGTTGGTTTGGGCGTATTGCGGCACTATGTTTCAGCGTCTATTACAATCACCAAAACAGATGGTGATGGTTAACCGCTGTTTGGGTGGAAGCCTAGCGTTAGTGGTTGCTTTTATGCTTTATCAACCAGCGTAGAGCGTCTTTATCAAAGAAAAAAACCACTCCTAAGTCCATAGGAGTGGTGTCTAAATATCGACAAAGTCGTTAACGATAAACAGTCAGTTAATCATCACTAATAAGTTAATCATAACTGATACGTTAACAAGGACACTTAAAGAAAATTTGATTACAAGATTAAGCGGTTTCAGCCTCTTTAACTGGAGCTGGGTTACGAATTAGGTGGTCAAATGCGCCTAGACTTGCTTTCGCACCTTCACCCATCGCAATGATGATCTGCTTGTAAGGTACTGTTGTTACATCACCTGCTGCAAACACACCTTTCATCGATGTTGCGCCATGAGCGTTAATCTCAATCTCACCGCGTGGTGAAAGCTCAACCTTCGAACCTTTCAACCATTCGCTGTTCGGCATTAGACCGATTTGAACGAAGATACCCGCGAGTTCGAGCTGTTTCAGCTCTTCAGTGTTGCGGTCTTTGTATTCCAGACCCGTTACGCGGTTTCCATCGCCCAACACTTGTGTGGTTTGAGCCATTTTGATGATTTCAATGTTTGGTGTTGCGTTCGCTTTATCGATAAGTACTTGGTCAGCGCGTAGCGTGTCTGCAAATTCAAGCACGGTTACATGTTCCACAATACCTGCTAGGTCGATAGCTGCTTCGATACCTGAGTTACCACCACCGATAACCGCTGTTTTCTTACCTTTGAACAGTGGACCGTCACAGTGTGGGCAGTAAGCCACGCCTTTGTTGCGGTATTCTTGCTCACCCGGAACGTTCATTTCACGCCAGCGTGCACCTGTACTTGTGATAACAGAGCGAGCTCGTAGTGTTGCACCACTCTCTAATTCAACGTGGATGTAGCCGTCTTTTGTGTCTTCCGCAGCAATGATGTTGGCAGCACGCTGCTCAGTCATTACTTCTACACCGTACTCTTTTACGTGTTCTTCTAGGCTAGCCACTAGCTTAGGGCCCGTCGTCGCTTTCACAGAGATAAAGTTCTCAATCGCCATGGTATCCATTACCTGACCACCAAATCGGTCAGCAACAACACCGGTGCGAATGCCTTTACGTGCAGCGTAGATAGCTGCTGAAGAACCAGCAGGACCACCACCCACAACTAACACGTCAAATGGTGCTTGTTGGTTTAGGTTTGCCGCTTTCTTTTCCGCTGCGCCTGAGTCTACTTTATTAAGGATCTCAGCCAGTGACATACGGCCTTGACCGAATAGTTCACCATTAATGAACACACTTGGTACCGCCATGATATCGCGAGACTTCACTTCCTCTTGGAATGCTGCGCCATCAATCATGGTTGTCTTAATCAGCGGGTTAATTGCTGACATCATATTGAATGCCTGAACTACTTCTGGACAGTTTTGGCACGATAGCGAGATGAAAATCTCTACATTAAGCTCTTGATCTAATTCTTTAATTTGCTCGATTACGTCAGCTTCAAGCTTGATAGGGTGACCACCGCTGTGAAGCAGTGCCAGTACCAGTGACGTGAACTCGTGACCCATTGGTAAACCTGCGAAACCAATCGCAGTGCCTTTCTCTTGGTTTACTACCTGCATGATAGGGCTACGCGTGCTTGCGCTATCATCGCGAGTTACTTCAATTT
Source organism: Vibrio sp. Isolate22 (assembly GCF_022398115.1). Classification (NCBI taxonomy): domain Bacteria; kingdom Pseudomonadati; phylum Pseudomonadota; class Gammaproteobacteria; order Vibrionales; family Vibrionaceae; genus Vibrio; species Vibrio sp. Isolate22. The sequence continues at coordinate 54,887 of NZ_JAKEUW010000016.1, forward strand.
TTTCGGTTAAAGATGCGATGTCATTTGCTAGGTCTTGGAGTTTGTGTGCGGTATCGCTGTCATCTAGGCTCAGCACTAACTGAACATTGGTTTTTAAGTTTTCTAGGTATGCTTTTAGCTGCTGCTTCATTGCTTGATCTAACATAATCGTGCCTGCTCTTAAATTCTGTGTCTTGGTATTGACCAATACCTTCTTGCTGAAAAAGGAAAATAAAAAGGGGGCGCAAGTCGGCAAATTGAATGTGGTGTTGCTGCTTTGAAAGGGTGGCGCGCAACTGCCCTTTAGGAGGGAGGCCGAAGCGCGCCTGTAGAACCGTTTTATTTGTTCTTTTTAGATAGGCTTAGATTAAATCTTACCTACTAGGTCTAGAGATGGTGCTAGTGTCTCTTCGCCTTCTTTCCATTTAGCTGGGCAAACTTCACCTGGGTTAGCTGCTACGTATTGTGCTGCTTTAACCTTACGTAGTAGGTCTTCAGCGTCACGACCGATACCTTCAGCAGTGATTTCCATTGCTTGGATAACACCTTCAGGGTCGATTAGGAACGTAGCACGGTCTGCTAGGCCTTGACCTTCACGCATTACGTTGAAGTTGTTTGTGATAGTGCCTGTTTGGTCGCCTACCATGAAGTATTCGATAGTGCCGATTTTGTCAGAAGTATCGTGCCATGCTTTGTGAGAGAAGTGAGTGTCAGTTGATACTGAGTAAACTTCTACACCGCGAGATTGAAGCTCTGCGTATTTTTCTTGTAGGTCAACTAGCTCAGTTGGACATACGAAAGTGAAGTCTGCAGGGTAGAAGAAGAATACCGCCCACTTGCCTTTAACGTCTTGCTCAGTGATTTCTACGAATTCGCCGTTTTTGAATGCTGTTGCGTTGAATGGTTTGATTTCTGTGTTGATCATGATTTGACTCTCTTTCTAATTTGTAGTGTTTAACGCTATCCCGCGTCGATGGAGATATATTGCATCCGCACCGAAAATTAGTGAAATCGGACATTTCTATAGATTCAATAGGCGAATCCTATCTTCGAAAAGAAAAGACTATCGGTAAAAGCTATCAACAAAAACAATTAGTAAAAGCCATCAAACATCAGCATCACCTATTTGAGGAGCTATGCTCTTTAGGCTGTCCTCTACATTTGGCTTATCTCTATTAGCGTGAACATCTATGTCGACAGTGTTTCTTTAAGTGAGCTGAGATCTCCTGGTAACTATAAATAACGAAAAATTATCATTAATATAATTTATGATAATTTCAATTAATTACGGTCTCTCCCTATACTCTCTTCATCGAAACGAAATAACGAAGCTAGACTTCGAAATGCACAGAATAAAAAACGAATTGGAGAAAGTTATGAAAATGAATCACGTAGGCATTATGGTAGGCGACATGGACCAAGCAGTAGAGTTTTACACTAAGGCTCTAGGTCTAAGAGTTGTAATGAACAACACTAAAGTGATGGAAGAGCGCGAATCAGCAATCGGCCGTATGTGTATCGCAGTATTTGGCGAAGGCTTCAAAGGTTTCAACATCGCTCACCTAGTAACATCTGATGGTATCGGTGTTGAGCTGTTCGAAATGGTTGACCGCCAAGAACGTCACGAAGTAGATTTTTCTCGTTTAGGTATCTTCCACTTCTGTTTACAGCTTCCAAAAGAGCAGTTTGATTCAGCTATTAAACGCGTTGAAGAGTTTGGTGGTAAGGTACGTATGGATATTCACCGTTACCACCCAGAAGATGAACTAAAACAAGCACAAATGGTTTACCTAGAAGACCCGTTTGGCAACCTATTCGAATTCTACTCTCACTCATACGAAGATACGTACGCGACTGATTACGAGTAATAGATGCCATCTACCTGTCGTAAGATAGAAAAACCGAAACACCCCCTGAAGAGGATTGGTAGAGATACCAATCCTTTTTTGTGTTTGGGGTTAGGGGTTATGGATAAGCTAGTGAGGAGAACAACAATCGTTCATATGATCAATGTGCCCCAAAAGCAAAAGTTCTTGGGGCACATGTTTGTTTACTATAGACCTTTAGAAATAATAGATAACAATAAATTATCATTAATATAATTTATGATAATTTTATTTAATCTACTTATCTCCATATACTCTCTCCATCGAAACGAAATACAGAAGCTGAGCTTCGAAAGTACAGAATTAAAAAAGAATTGGAGAAAGTTATGAAAATGAATCACGTAGGCATCATGGTTGGCGATATGGACCAAGCAGTAGAGTTTTACACTAAAGCTCTAGGCCTAAGAGTTGTAATGAACAACACTAAAGTGATGGAAGAGCGCGAATCAGCAATCGGCCGTATGTGTATCGCTGTATTTGGTGAAGGCTTCAAAGGCTTCAACATTGCTCACCTAGTAACTTCAGACGGTATCGGTGTTGAGCTATTCGAAATGGTTGACCGTGAAGAGCGTCATAACGTTGATTTCTCTCGTCTAGGTATCTTCCACTTCTGTCTACAGCTTCCAAAAGAGCAATTTGATTCAGCTATCAAACGTGTAGAAGAGTTCGGCGGTAAAGTACGTATGGACATTCACCGTTACCACCCAGAAGACGAGCTAAAACAAGCACAAATGGTTTACCTAGAAGACCCGTTTGGCAACTTATTCGAATTCTACTCTCACTCATACGAAGATACGTACGCGACAGATTACGAGTAATCGCGTTACTGCCTTCCGTAAGGTAGAAAGACCGAAACACCCCCAAAGAGGATTGGTAGAGATACCAATCCTTTTTTGTGTTTGGGCTGTGTGTGATTGTGGTAGCTCCACTCCTAGATCTTAGATTTAAGAGCCAAGATCAATAGCTGAGATAGTCCATCACTTGAATTAACTGTATGCGTATCTCATTGGTGGTCTGACTGTGCCAATAACCCAATGCAAAAGACATCAGAGGAATACCGAACATTATCATTAGCACTAAAACGAGAAGATACTTCGATGATAATTGCCAACCATTGCGTGTCTTTAGTCCAAGCGCTTGCTTATTTGGACATGCAGCAACACAGCGTAAACAAGCTTGGCATTCATCCGTTCGAATCTGTTTAGCGGTATGAATAATAATATTAGAAGGACATGCGCGAGTGCATTTACTGCAATTCAGATTATCTTTCTCATTTAAACAATGCTTGGTGTCTCGGCGAATCTTAAATGGGCTAAGCAGACTTGCTATCCCAAGTAGCGCGCCATAAGGGCAAAAGTATCGGCAAAAAGCACGTTGTCGCCATGCTGACATCAATAGAATGACGGCTAAAACCCCAAGAGTAATCATTCCAGGCTCAACGAATACCCAAGCGGTTTTTACATCTGCGATTTTATGGTAATTGCCATTGAGGTAATAAGTCAGGCTCGCGACAGGCATTCCTACTGAAATAAAGGTGAAGAAAGCCAACAGTAAGTACTTCATCATACGTAATGGCCAGTCGAGCCAAGCCGGTGGTAGGTATGCTTTCTTCACGAACTTTAAGCGTAATTTATACAGATATTCCCCAGCGAGGCCGAGCGGACAAATCCAACCACAAAAGGCACGCTTACAAACAATCCCTGTCACTAACACAGTCACGAGCATGACAGCGCCTGCCGGATGAGTTTGATCCCAAAACCCAATAGAGAAGATAGCCTTAAGTTGAATGGCCGCAGCAATAGGTAAGAAAGCATCCGTAACATCAGGTCGCATGAAGCTTGGAGATACTTGATGAACGAGCAGCCATGTGTGAAGGGTGTACTGGATAGCTACTAGAAATAATGAAAGTGCCATCGCATGTTGGCTAGCTTGACGCAATACATTTGTCTTGGATGAAGCTGTAATTATGGTCGGTCTAAAGTAAAAAATCGAAGAGATGACAACCACCGCTAATGAAAGAGCGATGAGCAAAGGCCAATAGGCTGCACTAAGTACCGCTGTGATGAGAATGCAGGACGTTATTATGCTACCGAGCTTTTTACCACTAGTGTAGAGAACACAAATGCTATAAATCAATGCAAGCATTAAGGTAAAGGATTCAATAAAAGTCATATAGCCACCGATTAATTACAGAGTGGTACTATAAATCGCATATAAGAGCATGTCTGACGATTAATGAGCTAACTTATCTATCTTTGATATGAGTTAATTTTCATTAATATTTCGTCTAACCATTTGGGGTGATTTTTAATAACGTTAGCTGGGTTTATTAATAAATTGAACCGAGTTGATTGATAGCCAAACCGCTTTTGGAGAGTGAAGGAAGAGTAACTTCACATCAGAATAGGGTGTAAATTAATCTGCCTTCAAGTGTCTTTGAATCGTGGTTTGTCTGCGTTGAATGATTAATAAATCAGCAGATTTAACGCTTTGTTAAAGTTGACGTTTTGAAGATAAAACCTTTCATGGATATGACGGAAGAAAGTGTACTTCATGAAAACATTGTGAGTTCATACCGGATGGTAGCCTTTGCTGAGCAGTGACTATACTCAGCATTGTATGGCGAACCAAAACACAACGAAAACAGAGAAAAATGCACAAATTAGCGCACCCAAGTTACATGAAAAAACTACATATCATCTTTACCGCTCTTATTCTCATGATATTAGCCGGATGCACCTCAACGTCGGCGGTCGGCAGTTCTAAAACAAAGGAATATGCCAAGTCACATGCTTTGACTGGTAAAGCTTCTTGGTATGGTGACAAGTTCCATGGAAAGCTCACTGCAAGTGGTGAGACGTATAATATGAATGCTTACACGGCAGCGCATAAAACCTTAGCCTTTGGCACGATCGTGAGAGTGACTAACACTACCAATAATAAGTCTGTCGAAGTTAAAATTAACGACCGAGGCCCATACGTAAAAGGCCGAGTGATCGACCTTTCACACAAAGCATTTGCAAAAATCGGCAACGTTAAGCAAGGCACAGTTCCTGTCAGAATCGAGATTGTTGATGACAGTAATACCTTTAGGTACAAACATTAATCCCCTCCGAATATCCCTTTAGTCTGCATCTTTGCTTCCTTATCGATTACAGAAAGGGGTGGGGTAAACACTGACGATTAAAGGTTTAGAGGCACATTGCTATTCAATAACTAAAGGCTGCTTTTGCAGCCTTTTTTGATGCCTTCTATTATCGGTTTTTAATAAGATTATCTAATTATTAGTGTTTGAATTGAGAGCTCAATGCCTCATAGAATTAGTAGGTTAAATATTACTTCACTAGTTTTCATTCAAATTCATCATGAAATAATGAAAAGCTGACCTAATCCAAATTGATTTATGATGGATTAACAGTGAAAGCCCAGCGAGCATTACATTTCGTTACTCCTTGAAGTAAATCTGAAACATAGCTGACACGGTTCTGAAATTTTTGAGGGCTAGCGTATGGGGTTCTAAAACGAACCTAAATAAGGAAATAACCGTGAAGCTAACACCTGTCGTTGCTGCCGTAATCATGTCTTTCAGTTCAGCAAGTTTTGCTTTTAGCCTGCAACAATCTGCCAATGAAAACAGTGAAGATCTCGTATGGACAGGGCACCTTAGTCCAGACAGCGACACAGTGATGTCTGCAATGCTCGCGGCTCATATTTATGGTGGTACGGCGACAGTGCCTGAGCCTATCAACCCTGAATCTACGTTTATCTTGAACTACTGTAATGCGGAGTCACCTCGCGTAGAGACAGATTACTCTTCGTATCGAGTAGGGCTGGTGGACTTCAACCAAGTGACTCAGCTAGCGCCAACCATCGACCAAGCATCCATTGTGGCTGTGGTCGATCACCATGCGATTGGCGGCTCTCCAATCAATACCCCGCAAATTGTTGAGATGGATATTCGAGGTTGGGGCTCTGCAGCAACGGTACTGGCTGACAACGCTGAAAAGCTTGATGTGAGCTTACCTAAACACCTTGCTTGTGTTGGCTTGGGTGCGATTCTTTCTGACACTGTGGTCTTCCAATCTGCAACCACGACTGAACATGATCGTGAATATGCAGGCAAGTTGGCGAAAATTGCTGGTATTTCAGATATCGAAGATTTCGGTCAACAGATGCTGATTGCTAAATCTGACCTTAGCCACCTTTCGTCGGAAACCATTCTGACTTTGGACTACAAGAACTTTAACTACGGTGGCAAGCAGGTGGGTATTGGCGTTGCTGAAACGCTAACGGCTCAACAATTGATTGACCGTAAAGACGAGCTTTTGGCAGCGATGAAGTCATACAAAGAAGAGAACGGTTTAGACCATTTGTTTTTCTCAATCACAGACACTAAGAACAAAGAAGCAAATCTACTGTGGGTAGATGAAAGCGATTATCAAGTCATTAAATCGGCTTTCAATGCTAAACCAACTAGCGACATGCTAACTTTGGAAGGTGTTACTTCTCGTAAACGCCAGATTGGTCCTGCGGTGCAAAAGGCAATTGAGAGCTTGTAGAGAGTAAGGTTCGTTCTTTTATTAAGTCACAGCTTAGTGGGGTTGGTAGAGATACCAACCCCTTCGTTTCAGGGCTCCAATTTAGCCGCGAAAAGAGCGTATTTATAATAGAACGATGGAAAGGCACCGAGTGCCCCTGTGAGAACTCAATTTCTACTCCGCTCAGCCTCAGATAGTGATAGAATCCCCGCATCAGAATTACCGAGAAACTCTATGTTTATCCATCAAGTTAATGACATCGACTGGCTGGTTATTACCGCTTTTGAAGAACTGAAAACTATGTTTATCGAAGATGCAGGCAGGATTCCTCGCTGCTTCTCTGTCGCTAGCGAATGGAGCCTGATTGATCAAGCCAAGCGCGCTTATGGATACTTACCTCCACTTCGCGGTGTTATCACCGATACCGGCACTTTTCAAAGCCCGGATAATGAAGAAGACTTGAATCCACAGCTTGCCTGCTTAGTTGAAGGGCGTGGTCGAGTGTTTATCTATTCTGCGAATGTGACCTATCACATGTAAATCTTGTCAATTTCACCTTTTGTTTTGAAACCAGAAGTGGCCCTTACCTAAATTACATTAAACATGTTCGATTAGAATAAAATGACACCTGAAAACTTAACTACCTTATTCACAGAGTAATAATCATTTAATGCTTCAACTCATAAAATGATTATTTATTCACTTAAGCTAATTTCTATTACATTCCTTTTTGGTCGTAGAGTGATACAATCTTTATTTAAGACTTATCGAGAAAATTTATGTTTATCCATTATGTAAACGGTATTGACTGGTTGGTGATCACCGCCTTCGAGGAACTAAAACCTCTATTTATCGAAGAGGCGGGGACGATTCCCTCTTGCTTCTCTGTTAGCTGTAAGTTAAGTCTGATTGACCAAGCTAAACGTGCCTATGGATATTTACCTACACTCGATGGCGTAATCACCGATACTGGCACATTCAAAAGACCGAATAACGAAGAAGACCTAAACCCTCAACTTGCTTGCCTAGTTGAAGGGCGTGGTAGAATATTTATCTATTCTAATTGTTATGTGGCTTTTTTAGATGACAATCAAACCTTTATCACTCGAATAAATTAGAAATTTTTCATACAAATTTGATATTTCAAGCTTGTAACACGAAATTGGACAAAACCGAGTTGGGCGCTCCCGCCTACATCTACCCACCGGATAAGTTTTAGTACTGAAAAACTCAGAACGAGGCCCTTTGTAAAAGTACCACCCATGAACGAAATGGACATAACCTTCCATATCTAGGGACTTTGATCAGATTTATTTCATGCAAAATTTATAGATACAAAGCAAAGCTTCTTCTAGTGAGTTTTAGGTTATTAACAAATTGAATGTGCCCCTTGAGAAAATAATCTAGGCTGTTCAAACTCAGCTAGACAATTATCGCAGATTCAAACTTTATTCAAGAATAGGCTCCCGAAGCATTTAAGCTTCGGGAAGTACTTTACACACCAATTACTCACAACTAAGAGCTTTGATCTTAATAGGCATCTTAGTCAGCAACTTAAACACTGGTGGAACAAAGTAAAACGATAATAACGTTGTTAATGCTGTACCGCCTGCAATAGCAATCGCAAATGGAGGCCAGAACCCTCCGCCAGCTAATATCAAAGGTATAAAGCCACCGATTGTTGTTATCGTTGTAGATGTGATGTGTCGGGTACAGCTCATAACCGCCGCTAGAATGGCGTCTGGCTCACCTCTGCTTGCTGCCGGACATGCGCTCAATTCACTGATAATTACGATAGCCGCGTTGATTGCTAAGCCGACCACACCAAGCAATGCTATGATGACCGTAAAGCCAAATGGATAGCCAAAGAACCAAACCGACAAAATACCTAACCCAGCCGCTAAACCTGCAACAATAAAAATAACTGAGCTGAGGCGGAATGAGTTAAATGACAGTACAACCACTAATATCATCAGCACCAAAACTACGGAAACATTGCTAACCAGCTGGTTTACAGAGTCGTCCCTTTCCGCTGCTTCACCACCAAATTCTACTTTATAGCCAGCTGGAAACTGATATTGCTCAAGTGCCAGTTTAAACTCATCTAACACAACTTGTGGCAGTATGCCTGCTTCGATATAGCCTTCAATCGTATTCACTCTCAATCCGTCTCTTCGAGTGATACCCCCACTTCCCGGAACAAGTTCCAACTGAGATAAATCCATGACCGACATGCCAAGATTTGAGTTCTTGGACGTTGTCGGGAACCTAAGCTTATTTAAGTCGTTGTAGTTTTCACGGTCTTCATCCAACACTTTCACGCGCACAGGGATAGATTCTGTATCTTCGATAATGCTACCACTTTCACGTCCAACCAGAGAAGATTGCAGTAGTCCCGCAAAATCAGTCAGATTCAACGCATTCATCTGTATCGCTTCTTCATCTACATTCACCATAAATTGAGGTACACCTAGAGTCAGGCTCTCTCGCGTATGAGTGACATGAGGGATCTTCGACAGCATCAATCTGATGTCTTTTCCGATACTTTTTAATGTTTCTACATTTCGGCCATAAACTCTTAACTCAACAGGTGCACCAAATGGAGGACCTTGTTCAAGTTTACGCACCAGTATTTGAGCCTCAGGCACCATATCATTCAGCTTAACCTGAAGTCTTGGTATTAGTTCGTTTGCGGATTTAAAGTCTGTTGTTTTTACCATCGCATGCGAGAAAAACGGGGCGTTATGTGCAGGCGGCACCATGTTGTAATAAAAGGAAGGGAAAGCCGATCCAATTAACCAGTTCACTTGTTCAACGTTTGATTCTTCTGCAATAAGTTTGTGAATAATTTCTGTGGTGTCTTTCGTTGCATAGATGCTTGCCTGTGACGGCAAATAAACGTGCACCTCGAACATATCTCTGTCGGCAGGCGGGAAAAACTGTTCTGTCAACTGTGTACTGCTCCAGTACCCAAACAGGGGCACTGATACGACAAGTGTTATCGCTAAATAAGGATAGCGAATAGCAAGTGCAACCGAACGAGAAAACCATTTACTCAGCACCGGAATAGTGATCCCAGAGTGATACCAGGCAGAAGAGGTTTGACTGTCTGGAAGAAAAACACTCGATAGCGAGGCAATGATACTGTGCGAAATGATGTACGAGCCTACCAGCGAGAAAGATACTGTTAGTGCTATCGATCCTACAAACTCACCAATTGAACCTGGCATCAGAAATATAGGCGCAAACGCTAATACTGTCGTTAATGTCGAACCTAGTAGAGGTACCCATAGGTGCTTGATAGCGAGTATTGCAGACTCAATTCTTCCTTTACCGTTAAGTCGGTTAGTCTGTATGGTATCTACCATGACCACGGCGTTATCGACCATAATACCTAGCGCGACAATAAAACCAGTGACTGACATCTGATCGATGGCTATCCCAAGATACTTCATTAGAGTCAAAGTGAATAGCATTGTCAGAGGCAATGCCAAGGCGATAATGCAGGCCGCACGAATACCCAATGTAAACAAAAGCACGATCAACACTAAGCTTAAGCCTATAAGCAAACTATTACCCAGATCGAATAGTCTGGCTTCAGTATAAGGTTGCTGGGTAAAGATTATGTGTGCATCAATATTCGCGGGTAGCTCATGCTTTAGTTCTTCCAGAACTCTCAAGGCTTCAGGAGACCATTGATCGACTCGCAGCTCAGACTGCATTCTTGCCGCAACCATGACACCGGGTTTACCATCGACCAGAGCAAGCTCTGAATAGGGAGTTTTCGCTGCGCGAGAAACGGTAGCAACATCACTGACTCTTATAGTGCTACCAGATTCATCTACTGCGATAGGAACCTGCTTAATACGCTCAATTGAATCTAACCCAGAAGAGAGCTCCAGACCAAAACGAGTACTGTTGTTTACGAGCTCTCCTGCTGAGCCCTTCACGTCAGCACCTTCAATCGCAGATGCAAGTTTACTTGCAGATAAACCAGCTGCCACTGCATCGTTAGTGTTCATACTAACAACGATTTCTTCGTCCAGAAGTCCAAATTCTTCCACTAATGCAGTACCCGGCAGAATTCTAAGACGTTTAGCAAGTTCATTCGAATATCGTCCTAGCACAAGTAAATCAGGTTCACCTTGCCCCTGCCAGGATAATGAAAAGATAGTTGTAAACGAATCTCCACCATCGCTGTCCAGATCAGGTGAAAGTGCTTCTTTCGGAAGATCAACCTCTACATCGGATAACTTATCCCTGACTTCAGTCCATACGGGCGCCGTATCGGTGATGTTCTCGTCTACCTCAATAACAACAACCGACACGCCGAGCCTTGAAGTGGAGGTTATTTCTATTATTTCATTAATTTCTCTGAGCTTATTTTCAATAATCTCAGTGACCAAAGCTTCAACACGATTTGCGCTGGCACCTGGGTAGATGGTTTTAATTGTGGCACTGCGGTTAACGATCGATGGATCTTCGGCTCTAGGCAACGATGAATACGCTGAGAAACCACTGACTATTAAAAATGCAACGGCCAGAACCATCAGTCGAGAGTTAGAGATAATGCTTGCGTAACCCATAATTATCTCTCCTGTATCACTTTGACAGACTGCCCTGGTACCACTTTGTGTAATCCAGTTACGATGACTTCGTCACCGCTCGCTAAGGCACCCTGCACATAGACACGGTGGCTGTCTGAGTAAATCACTTGAACTGAACGGCTTTCGACTACTTTATGGCCTTCACTTTCAGAGATAACATAGATATTCCATGTACCTCTTATGCCATCGATCAGTGCTGTATTTGGTAGCCAGTAACCCGTTTCAGAGAATGTTTTTTGATAGGACAAACGGGCAAGTTCTCCATCCAGCACTTCAGCTCCACCTTCAAGAGAAAAACGTAACCTTACGTTTCTTGAGTTCAAGTCAATGTTTGATGGATGAGAAATAAGTGCTGCTGAGAAAGTGTCATCATCCACACTAATGGAAAAATTGCCTTTCTTGATGATGTCTTTTGCATCACCTTTATAAACACCAATCACCGCTTCTTTGTTCCCAGAAGACAATAGCGCTAATGTAGGCGCACCTACTGACACAACATCCCCTAAAGAGACGAACCTGTCGTTAATAATTCCTGAGTATGGTGCTTTTATGACAGATTTTTCCTGCTTTAATCGATTTGCGTTAATCGAAGAGTGTATACGCTCTATATTGGCCTCATGGGATTCTTTTTGGCTGCTTAAAGCATCGATGTCAGCCTCCGAACTGAATCCCTTTTTTCGCAGTGAACGTTGTCTGGCAAGGTTGGCGTCAGTGAGTTTCAGTTGAGCCTTTATTTCGTGTAATTGAGCTTCCAACTGCTTCTGCTCAGTTTTCAATAACTGGGTATCAAGAGTGATCAGAGCCTGCCCAGCCTGAACTTCTTCACCAATGTCTACCATGATTTGAGAAACTTTTCCGGATAGCTCAAACCCGAGATTTGCTTTCTGGTTTGCCTGAACTGTACCTACGTACTCTCTTACTACGTTGTAGCTGTCGCTCATTGAAGCTTGTTTCACTTCGACAGCTAGAGGCTCCGGGGGCTGGTACTTATTTGCTGATGAATCAGTACAAGCTGATAAGAGTACAGCCGTTAATAGAGCAGCAGATGATAATTTGAAAGGTTGCATAGTTCTCTCTGGGTCTGGTCAGGAAAGAACTCTAGCTTATTATGGGGATCGTATTTAAAACGATAACATATGTTATCAATTTAGCTCATCGAGAAATGTACATGGCTAGGATAACAGACTGACAAAGCATTAACATATGTTATCGCTTGTGCCGATAACATCAAATTACAGTATGCAGGTAAATAACATGTAACCATAAAGGAAGTCTATGAAAACACTTGCTTACTCAGCTATTGTATTGTCCGTTTCATTTTCAGCCGTAGCTCGTATTGATGAGTCTCCGGGATTAAGCGGTGAGTTGACCGCACTACTAGGGGCAACCTACGAAAAATCAAACTTTAATACAAACAATCAAAGGAAAACGGGGTCTGCAAACACGGTGGGGCAGTCTGAAACCGAATTTCTTGCCGCACCATTAGGTCAACTTCGATTTACCTTCGGTCGTGGCCAATATCATCAAATCTTTGTAGGTACTTCACGAGAAGATATCGCTGTAGGCGACTTCGCTCTTGAGCTTGGCTATAAAGTAGAAGTCGGAAGTCAATCTAGTATGGCATTTTCCTATCTTCCGTCGTTAGCCGGAGAGACGTTTGCCGATCCCTACCTATTAAATCAAGATCGTAAAGTTATTGATGTATCCAGCGACGCTTATAGGATTAAGTATAACAATGTCTTTAGTACCCCTTTTTCACTAGATGTAGCCTACTATACTGTCGATTTAGATGAGGAGTTGTCAGGAAGCACTTATGGTAGTTCAGCCGCTCAACTACTCGACCGAAAAGGGAATGGGCTCTATTCTAAACTCAGTTTTGCAGGACATTTATCACCAACATCGATATTCGAACCTTCAATCGTCTATAAAGATTTCTCTGCAGACGGTGATGCAATGTCAAATCGCCAATTAGGTGTGGAATTAGCTTATAAGGTTGCTTTCGCCAGACACGCTTTAGCGCTATCTGCAACATACAGTTCATTTGAGTACGATTCAGAAAATCCAATCTTTAATAAAACACAAGAAGATAAACAAATGGGGCTATTTGTAGCCTACGAGTCTCACGGATTAGCTGGCTTGGACAATTTAGCTTTTAACGCAATCCTGGGCTACGACCAAACCACCTCTAACATTGAGTTTTACGAGGTAACAGAAGCGATAGCAGGTGTAGGGTCTACGATTAAGTTTTAGTTATCCTAACTCGATCTCACAGTATACAACCCTCACGCGAGGGTTGTATAAGCACTACTTCCGAAACAGAGCTATACCAATTACGGTTCCCCATATAAAACAGCGTACCATGCTCCTATTTATGCGTGCTTTCACCTTCTTGATATTCTTGCTTCCGTTATACCTTAATGCAAAAGAACTCAAGTTTTGTGGTGTTGCCTGGCCTCCCTATACCCTGGCAGATAACGGAAAAATTGTGGGTGGTTTATCCTATGAGGTGTATACCGAAGCTTTTTAGCGACTAGACATCAGTTGGACCGCAGACGAAGTCCCATGGGCTCGTTGTCTTATGTACGTGAAAATGGGTAGGTATGACGCAGTCATTGATAATGCCTCTCTACAACCTTTTATTACTGGAAAAAATCCAACCGCACATTATGCCTTAGCCATTTATGTCAGGAGTGACTTCCCTCAAAATGATTTTTCCTGGGAAATGCTTCGCGGTAAGGTTATCGGTGTAGTTAGGGGGTATGACTATACGAAATCAATTCGGGATTTTGATGGCTGGATAAAAGAACCCACAACCACTGATGAGCTTATGCTATTGACGATATGACTATGTGCTTCTTGATGTATACAGTGCCAGCTCTTTGTCAGAAAAAATAGGTGTACAGATAAAAATGTTGGATCCATTAGTTGACTCAACAAATCTTTATCTGGCCTTCAACTCAGTGAACAAAAGTCATGCCTTAAAATATGACCAAGTGATAAGTGAAATGATAAAAGATGGATGATCCGCCCCAGCAGTTTTGGACACTGAGTTAAGTGAGTACAATCACTAACGAGGTGAACAATGACAACTAAGAAAACTAGAATTAAACATTCCCCTGAATTTAAAGCAGAAGCCCTGAAGTTAGCAGATAAAGTGGGAGTAGCTGCGACAGCAAGACAGCTTTCTTTACATGAATCTCAAATCTACGGGTGGCGAAAGAACTCGAAGAAAGACACCAGTACTAGTCAGCGAGAGCAAGAACTAGCCNGAAGAGCTAGAAATTGTAAAAAAGGCCGCTACCTACTTCGCGAAAAATCTAAAGTAAATTTCTATGAATTTATGCTCGAACACCTGCTGAGCTTCAGTATTGTGCGTATGGCTAAGGTGTTCGGGGTATCCCGAAGTGGGTTTTATTACTGGGTTAAACATCGCCATAAGGCCATCCAACACGAGGCAATTCGCCAAAAACTTGATACAAAGGTCAAAGAAGCTTTCGACAACAGCAAAGGTCGAGATGGCTCAAGGCGTATCCAAAAAGAACTGTCTGAGAGCGGTGATAACTACAATGTTAAAACCATTGCTGCCAGTATGAAGCGTCAAGATTTAACGCCGAAAGCTGCACGCAAGTTTAAGTGCACTACGGACAGCAAGCATCAAATGCCTGTTGCTCCAAACCTGTTGGYTCAGAACTTTAGCGCATCGGCTCCGAATGAAAAATGGGCTGGAGACATCACCTATATAGCCACAAGCGAAGGCTGGCTGTACTTGGCGGTAATTATTGACCTTTACTCAAGACAAGTAATTGGATGGTCTATGGATACCAGAATGACGGCTACGCTGGTCTGTGATGCGCTATCAATGGCGTTGTTCCGTCGCGGATTCCCCGAGCAGGTTATCGTTCATAGTGATCGAGGTAGTCAGTACTGCTCAAAGGATTATCGAGATCTCATAACTGCTTATAATCTCNGCGTATCCAAAAAGAACTGTCTGAGAGCGGTGATAACTACAATGTTAAAACCATTGCTGCCAGTATGAAGCGTCAAGATTTAACGCCGAAAGCTGCACGCAAGTTTAAGTGCACTACGGACAGCAAGCATCAAATGCCTGTTGCTCCAAACCTGTTGGCTCAGAACTTTAGCGCATCGGCTCCGAATGAAAAATGGGCTGGAGACATCACCTATATAGCCACAAGCGAAGGCTGGCTGTACTTGGCGGTTTACTCAAGACAAGTAATTGGATGGTCTATGGATACCAGAATGACGGCTACGCTGGTCTGTGATRCGCTATCAATGGCGTTGTTCCGTCGCGGATTCCCCGAGCAGGTTATCGTTCATAGTGATCGAGGTAGTCAGTACTGCTCAAAGGATTATCGAGATCTCATAACTGCTTATAATCTCAAGCAAAGTATGAGTAGGAAAGGAAACTGCTGGGACAATGCTTGTGTTGAGAGTTTCTTCCATTCTATGAAAGTGGAAGCGATCCAATATGAGCCGATTATGACGAGAGAGCAGATGCGCCAAACGATCTTCGNTGAGTAGGAAAGGAAACTGCTGGGACAATGCTTGTGTTGAGAGTTTCTTCCATTCTATGAAAGTGGAAGCGATCCAATATGAGCCGATTATGACGAGAGAGCAGATGCGCCAAACGATCTTCGAGTACATAGAGGTTGATTATAATCGAACGAGAAGGCACAGTGCTCTTGGGTATCTAAGCCCAGTTAACTTTGAACAACAAAATGTCGCTTAATGAAGTGTCCAGTCTGGCTGGAGCAGATCAGGGTTTGATGTGGCTTCGCCGAGGAGCGTTTTTCGTACAGCCTTAGAAGCTAAGCACCTATCTTTGGAGCAGTGTGAGATCATGCTTGAAGCACTAATAAAACGAAAGTTATTGTCTCACACCTATGATGAGGAAAATGTCCTTGAAGCTCAGTCACTGATCGTAGAGTCATTTTCACCAGTGATAGGGCAAGTCACACTCTATTTAAGGCTTAAATGTGATCAAGAGAGTAAATGCGAACAAGAGGTTAAATGTGATCGATAGTTATTTGGTTAACCCAGACTCTGTCGGCCTTAAGCCTCATCAGTATCAGTTGATTGAGGATATTGTTTTGAATAATGCCGCAGTCATTCATGCCTGGGTATTCGGTTCTAGAGCCCTTGGAACTTATAAAGATAACTCCGACATCGATATTGTTATCGAGGGGCACGGTATTTCGTTAAGTGTCGTCGCAGGCTTGCAAGATCGTTTAGAACAATCGTCACTTCCCTTCAAGGTTGACTTGCTCATTAAGCATAGAATTACATCAAGTGAGCTACTTGCACATATTGACACCTATGGAATTAAACTAAAGTAACCGAGGAGAAAAATACAAGTCAACTATGTATTTTTTCGTTGCCCTAGTTAGTACTACATGTTCGTTTAATTGTACAAGTGGGCGCAAGGGGACTATACTTGTTCCATGAACTGTACATATGGGGTTTCTTATGAGAATCGTATCTTTTACTGAAGCTAGAAATGGTCTCAAAGCTGTTTTGGACGGTGTTGTTAATGATGCTGATACAACAGTCATTACACGTCGTGATTCTGAAGATGCTGTAGTTATGTCTTTAGACTACTACAACAGCCTTATGGAGACCGTTCACTTACTTCGTTCACCTCAAAACGTTGAGCATTTAAATCGCTCCATAGCACAGTATCGTGCTGGAAAAACAACAGCCCGAGAGCTGATTGATGAGTAGTCGTCAACGTTTACTATCGTGGACAGATGACGCTTGGGACGACTACCTGTATTGGCAGACTCAAGACAAGAAGACGTTAAAGCGTGTCAACAAACTTATTAATGATGTGAAGCGTTCTTCATTTGATGGCATTGGTAAGCCAGAACCGTTAAAAGAGAACTTGTCTGGGTTTTGGTCTCGTCGCATTGACGATACCAATAGGCTTGTCTATGCAGTCGATGATCAAGCGATAACTATAATTTCGTGTCGTTACCACTACTAATATGTTGTCTGATGATAATGGTGCTTCCTGATGGCGAGGCTTTATATTGTTGATCTAGCGAGTTAAGGTTTATTGTGTTCTATCTACAACCGAACGCTCAAAATCCAACAACCACTCTTTGCGGTTCATGCCGCCGGTGTAGCCAGTTAATGTTCCATTTGCGCCGATGACTCTATGGCAGGGTACAACAATACTAAATGGGTTCTTGCCGTTCGCACCACCCACCGCTCTTACGGCTTTTGGGTTTTCCATTCTCTTTGCTTGTTCGCCGTAGCTGATGGTTTCGCCATAAGGAATGGTTGTTAAAGCCGTCCATGCTTTGAGCTGAAAATCAGTACCTTGTGGCTTTAAAGGCAAATCAAAGCTTGTACGTTTGCCTGCGAAGTATTCATCTAACTGTTTCGTCGCCAGTTGGCAAAGCTCATCTGGATTGCTAGTCATTAGCTCTTCATGATTTACATGGTCAATTTCAATAAGCGACACACCATTACTCACAATGATCATCTTGCCAATCGGTGCGTCATAGAACATTTTGTAAGTACTGTCTTCCATGTCATCTTCCTTCTTTCTAGTCTTTAGTATCTCGTACCTGCTTTTCAAGCTCTTCGCATCTCGATACCCGAATCTCGCATCTGCTTTTTAGGCTCTTCGTATCTCGATACCCGCATCCCGCCTCTGCTTTTTTAGGCTCTTCGCATCCCGCTACTCGTATTTCTCATCTGCTTTAGCCCTTACACGAAGCGCAAAGCAATACCCTGAAATACCGCCCATGATGTTCCCTAAGGCTAAGCCGATAAACAACCCTTCGACGCCATCAATCTGGCTACCTATCCAAGCGAATGGAAGAGTAAATACAAACAGGCGCATGAAGCTCCACTGAAAGGCTTTGAGTGGTTGATGCATCGCATTCATCGCACTAATCAGCATCATTACAATACCTTGGAAGCCATAGCTAAATGGGACAACTAACAGGTAATGCCACAAGATGCCTCGTACTGACTCTTCTTGAGAAAATAGGGCGGCTAATGGGATGCTCAATGGCACCATCATTAAGAAAATCAAACCTTGGAACATCACGGCAAAACGCATACTGAGAAACAGTGCCTTAAAGCTGCGTTGTGGGTTGTTTGCGCCAAAGTTCTGCGCCATGAAAGGCGTAAGGGCAGAGGTCAGAGACATCAACACAATGATAAGAATCGATTCAATACGCTGGGCAGCTCCGTAAGCCGCCACGGCTTCGGTTCCTTGTTTGGCTAACATCATCATGATAATGGCGCCAGCAAGTGGATTGAGGGCATTGGAAAGGGCTGCGGGTGTGCCAATGGTTAAGATCTGTTTCCAGTCATCGATGAGGTTTTTTAGTTTGGGCGGAGCAAGCAGTTTTTCTCGTATGGTTAATACATACAGTGAGCCACACAAGGCACCAAACCAACTGAATCCGCTAGCAATGGCTGCGCCTTGAATCCCTAGCTCAGGGAAAGGCCCATAACCGAAGATCAGCAGTGGGTCGAGAATGCCGTTAATAAGGCCGGCCAGCATCATGATTTTGGCGGGTGTTTTGGTATCGCCACTCGCACGTATCGCGCTGTTGCCTGCCATAGGTATCACAAGCAGAGGTATCGCTAAGTACCAGACTGACATGTATTCAGATATCAGTGGCAGTAACTCAGGTTCAGCACCTAACAGAGTAAACATAGGCTCTAGCGTTATAAGCCCCAGTGTTGATGCAAAACCAACAAGCAGCACAGCAAGCAGTAAACCGTGGCAAGTAAAGCGAGCCGCATTTTGGGCGCAACCTTGGCCTAGTAAGCGCCCAATACAGGTGGAAAGCCCGACACCGATGCCCATGGTGATGCAGTTGGTGGCAAAGGTGATAGGGAAGGTGAAGCTCACCGCTGCAAGGGCTTGTGTGCCCAGTAATGAGATAAAGAAGGTATCGACGAGGTTAAACATCAAGATCGCCACCATACCGAATATGGTCGGTATGGTCATGGTACGCAATGTACTCTCAATAGGAGCGGTTAATAGCCCGTGCTTATCTTGCATGCAAAACGCCGATAGAATCTAAAAGCGTAGGATAAACAGATGCGGGCGGGAAGGGAAGAAAAGCTAAAAGCAGATGAGAGATTCGAGTGAACGAGATGCGAAGAGCTTTAAGAAAATATATCTGAGGTTTATGAGTAATGAGGTTAATCTTCGTCATTCCCTATAGCGAGGCACGAGCGCAGTAGGGAATCTCTGGCGACTATCTAGTTATCCACGCGTTGTTTGAGATTCCAGACACTTCGTTCCTCAGTTCTGGAATGACGGGATAAGTTTCAAGAGCAGATGCGGGTAACGAGTATCGAGGAGCTAAAAGCGGAGAAAAGATATGCAGCCTTCTTTTGTTTTATCCCTGACAGTTACACAGGACCATTCGCAGGTGTGTTTTTGCTTTTCGCATCTCGTATCCCGTTTACTCGTATCTGCTCTACCAAGATCACAATTTTTCCCTTTAACCCCTTGGGATCTTTCACTTCGCCCCAACATACTCTTTAACCCCATGCCAATCGTGGCAACTATCAAATTAAATGGAAATTATCAGGAGATACGACCGATGAATATCCGTCCTCTACACGACCGAGTTATCGTTGAGCGCCAAGAAGTTGAATCTAAATCTGCTGGTGGCATCGTTCTAACTGGTTCTGCCGCTGAAAAGTCAACTCGCGGCGTAATTCTAGCTGTGGGCAAAGGCCGCATTCTAGAAAACGGTTCAGTACAACCATTGGACGTTAAAGTTGGCGACACTGTTATCTTTGCTGAAGGCTACGGCACTAAGTCAGAAAAGATCGACGGTAAAGAAGTTCTGATCATGTCTGAAAACGACATTATGGCGATCGTTGAGTAATCCGCGCTATACAAACTGAACTGACTGAGTAAAGAATTTAAAGGAAATAAAGATGGCTGCTAAAGACGTTAAATTTGGTAACGACGCACGTATTAAAATGCTAGAAGGTGTAAACGTTCTGGCTGACGCAGTAAAAGTAACGCTAGGTCCTAAAGGCCGTAACGTTGTTCTAGACAAATCATTTGGCGCACCAACGATCACTAAAGATGGTGTTTCTGTTGCACGTGAAATCGAACTTGAAGACAAGTTCCAAAACATGGGCGCGCAAATGGTTAAAGAAGTGGCTTCGCAAGCGAACGACGCAGCGGGCGACGGTACGACTACAGCTACAGTTCTAGCTCAAGCTATCATCACTGAAGGCCTAAAAGCGGTTGCAGCTGGCATGAACCCTATGGATCTTAAGCGCGGTATCGACAAAGCAGTAACGGCTGCTGTTGAAGAGCTAAAAGGCCTTTCTGTTCCATGTGCAGATACTAAAGCTATCGCACAAGTAGGTACTATCTCTGCAAACTCTGACGCGACAGTAGGTAACATCATTGCTGAAGCGATGGAAAAAGTAGGTCGTGATGGCGTTATCACAGTTGAAGAGGGTCAGGCTCTACAAGATGAGCTAGACGTAGTTGAAGGTATGCAGTTTGACCGCGGTTACCTATCTCCTTACTTCATCAACAATCAAGAAGCGGGTTCAGTTGATCTAGAAAGCCCATTCATCCTTCTTATCGACAAGAAAGTTTCAAACATCCGTGAACTTCTTCCGACTCTAGAAGCGGTTGCTAAGGCATCTCGTCCACTTCTAATCATCGCTGAAGATGTAGAAGGCGAAGCGCTTGCAACTCTAGTTGTGAACAACATGCGTGGTATCGTGAAAGTTGCTGCTGTTAAAGCACCTGGTTTCGGCGACCGTCGTAAAGCAATGCTACAAGACATCGCTATCCTAACTGGCGGTACAGTTATCTCTGAAGAGGTCGGTCTAGACCTAGAGAAAGTAACACTAGAAGACCTAGGTCAAGCTAAACGCGTGACTATCACTAAAGAAAACTCAACCATCATCGATGGCGCGGGTGAAGAAGCGATGATCCAAGGTCGCGTTTCTCAAATCCGTCAACAGATCGAAGATGCAACGTCTGACTACGACAAAGAAAAACTTCAAGAGCGCGTAGCTAAGCTAGCTGGCGGTGTTGCAGTAATCAAAGTTGGTGCTGCGACTGAAGTTGAGATGAAAGAGAAGAAAGACCGCGTAGAAGATGCACTTCACGCAACTCGCGCTGCAGTTGAAGAAGGTGTGGTTGCTGGTGGTGGTGTTGCACTTATCCGTGCTGCATCTAAAGTGGCTAACATTGAAGGCGACAACGAAGAGCAAAACGTTGGTATCCGTGTTGCATTACGTGCAATGGAAGCGCCTATCCGTCAAATTACTAAGAACGCAGGTGACGAAGAGTCTGTTGTTGCTAATAATGTTCGCGCTGGCGAAGGTAACTACGGTTATAACGCTGCGACAGGCGAATACGGCGATATGATCGCTATGGGTATCCTAGATCCAACTAAGGTGACTCGCTCTGCACTACAATTCGCGGCATCAGTTGCTGGTCTTATGATCACAACAGAAGCGATGGTGACAGACAAGCCTCAAGAAGCAGCTCCTGCTATGCCTGATATGGGTGGCATGGGCGGTATGGGTGGCATGGGCGGTATGATGTAAACGTCCAGACTTAATCCAGTAAAGTCCAGTAAAGCCCCGTAAGCCCAGTACTTACGGGGCTTTTTGGTGTTTTGTTGTCTATTAAAGTCCATTGAGATATGACTGGTTCTTTAAAAATAATGGGACTGATGAGGGGTACCACGTGTTTTCCATCTCCCCAAAATAGTGGTATGTTTTAGTGGTACCCCTCATTTGATACCCCTAATTGGAGCAAAAATGCCATTGACAGTACAGGAAATTAAGCATTTATCATGTCCTGAAGATAAATCTCAAATAAAAAAGTCTGATGGTAATGGATTGTTTTTATTGATAAAAAATAACGGTTCTAAACTATGGAGATTCCGTTTTAGGTACTCATCGAAGTACCAAGAGATGGCTCTTGGTAAATACCCCTCGGTACCCTTAAAACAAGCCCGAAAATTAGCAGAAGAAGCAAGGGCATCTTTGGTTCATGGTATCAATCCTATGGATGAACGCAGAGAGAGGAAGCGTAGTAAAGGGGAAGATAAAAATAAGCTGTTTTCTACAATTGCTCTGAAGTGGTGGGAGCAACAAAAGGACTCTTGGTCAGAAGATCATGCTGCCCGAGTTAGGCGATGGATAGTTATTGACTCAAAAAGTATCTGTCAACTACATATAGATGAAATTGATACAAGACATATTACTGATCTTATGTTGGCAATTGAGGCGGCTGGTACCCCCAAAAAAGCTCCGAATATACTAGCTGTTATTAATAGGGTATTTGGATACGCATTAGGTCATCGATTGATACGAAGTAACCCTGCTCAAGGTCTGCCGCTTGGTGATATATTGAAGCCGTTACCGAAAGTTCAGCATAGAGCTGCAATTGTTAAACCCAGCGAACTAGGACAGTTGATTAAAGATATTGATACGAATCAATCAGGGAACTACTGTACGGTAGAAGCTCTTAGACTCATACCTAGAGTCTTTTTAAGACCAACGGAAATAAGAAACCTAAAGTGGGAATATATCGATTTTGAGGATAGTCTCATCAGGATCCCTGCGGAAGAAATGAAGCGTAATCGTGAGCATCTAGTGCCTATGTCACGACAAGTGGTAGAGCAGTTGAGAAATGTTAAATTAGTGACGGGTTATTCACCTCTTGTTTTTCCTAATCAAAGAGATAGTAATAAACCGATGAGTAAGAATATATTAACGAACCGTCTACGAGAGTTAGGGTATCCTGCAGACGTAATGTCAGCACATGGTTTTAGAAGTACAGCCTCAACTCTTTTACATGAGAAAGGTTGGAACTCAGAGGTGATCGAAACACAACTTGCTCATTTGACGGGAACGGCAACGTCAAGAGCATATAATCGCTCGCTTTACTTGGCAGAAAGAACCAAACTAATGCAGGAATGGGCTGATTATTTAGATATTTTGTCAGATGAGCACTAGCTGTGATTGAGTCAGTGCAGGAGGGCAATACTATCGAGTTTGCCCCTACTTATGACGGTTATCTTTATGTTAAATTTTCAGAGATGAGTATTATTCTAAAACCTTAAAAATCTGCTGTAAAACGACAGGAGGTATTGGTTCCTCGCTATTCACGATGAAATTCTTTAGATCAAGCCGTAGATCGCTCAAACTTTTCAAAAATCGAAAATAACGTTTCTCAGGGAGCTCCTGCGATTGGTGCTCAGAACTTTGTTTTTGCTTTTCCTTTGATTCTCCCGTGGGCTTTTGGGGGGCAAAAAATTGTGACGAAAAAGCCTCTGTTACCTGTATAAAAGTACCAAGACTTAACTTCCCTCGTGTGGCTTTTTCTTTGTGTCGTATCACATAACCGAATTGCTCAAGTCGTTTTAAAGTATCTGATACTCGTCGAACACTCATTCCTAATATGATCGCAATCTTGCTTTGGCTTATCCCTAAACCGTGGGTATTGCGATCAATATTTTTGGCTAAAAACGAGCAAACCAGAATCGATGCTTCCGCAGCATCATAATGCAGTTCGAGTTTGCTTTTCCAAAAGGTGTTGATGATGTTTGTTCGATTAATATCTCTCTCGGAATAGTGGCTCGTCGGCATATAGCTTTTTGAAATGGAAGAATACGGTAGCAGAATAATCCGCCTTTGTTTTTTTAGAAATGGGTGATCTTTGAATAGGCGAGTCTTATGGAGTTGCCTTATGGTTCGAGCTTCTTCTAGCTCTTTCATTAAGCTAATCCTCTTTCTATCATCTGACCGAAGAAGTGTCGGAACCAGTTTTTCTTCTCCTTCATGGTAAAGGTAACAGTTCCCTTTAACATCGTAAGAGTTAATAAAATTGATGATTTCCATGTTAGCTTTCGGATCGAGTGTTGGTGTTTCTTTCAAGGTTGGTGCTTCTGATGAATTGATTTCATCTTTGTCAGTATGTGTCATGTTTTTACTTTCTTAAACTCTAAAGTTAATGTAATCCGATGATTAATATAATAAAAGCAAATAATGTTGTCACTTTTTATGTGAGCAAGTTCTAGGGTTAAATACGTATAAAGCGTGGTTTTTGGTAATGAGTGAGGATACGTTGGGGCGTTTCGATATAATGGATTGTTGTTGAAGTCGTATTTACTATCACGCTCTATCTTCATTAATTAGATCAGCGGATTGTCATCTAACTTGTAACTTACTTGGGTTCGAGAGTGGGAAGCGAATATCGATTTTCTATAGTTCAGTGCTTAGGCGTTGGTGGTTAACTAGCATTTGCTCTTGCAGGCGAGCTGGAAGTCTACATTTAGTGGTTTTCTGCTTTGTCTGTCTGGTTAGTATTATTACGTTAATAACTAAACATCTACCATACCTAGTACGCGACTACATCATCACATATCCCTGAGTCACCCCTAGTGACTCGCAGTACACAATTAAAAATAACGACACAGGCCTATCTATGAACCTCAACACAGGAGTAGATAGGAATGAATGTACGTTCTCGAAAAAACAAAAACCTCAGACTCACCACCAAGCCAACCTTTTTGGGTAGACCTATCCAGACCGAGCACGGTCCACTCTACATCGACTACTTAGAAAAAATGTACGATACGGTTGATCTCGCATTAGACGAGTATCCTAGGCTAATGGCTATTCGTGTGGATTTGAGGTTTCCCAAGCTAAGGAAAAACGAAAAGAGCGGTAATGTCATGACTGACTTTCTACGCTCATTACAGTCACAAATTGATCACTCGGGGAAACGAAAGAAAAGAGAAGGGAGTAGAGTGCATCCCTGCAAGGTTAGGAATGTTTGGGTTAGAGAACGTTCTAGCTCGATAAACGACCACTATCACCTAGTACTCATGTTCAACAAAGATAGATTTAACTGGTTAGGGAAAACCCAAGCGCAACAGGAGAACTTGGGTTCCTTTATCGTAGAGGCATGGGCTAGGGTGGCTGGTGTTGACTACGAAGAAGCCAATGGGTTGGTTCATTTTTCAAAGAGAAGGAATAGCGACAGCGTGGTCATTCACCGCTTGAATAGTAACTCAGAAGACTTTGACGATGCGTTTGACGAGTTCTTTAAGCACATTAGCTATCTAGCGAAAGAGAGCACGAAGCACTTTGGTAACGGTAGACGCAATTTCGGTCATAGCCACAAGTAGCTAAAAAATAACGGTAGTTACAGTTCCTGTGGGATTAACAACAAACCACAGGAACTAGAATGCTTAATCAACTCAATGTAGCTCTTACGCCTAACCACCTCACTATCACTCATGACCGAACTTTCAATGGGAAACCACTCTACTATTTTGAGGGTGGTCTTGTCCTCGAATACCTGAAGGAGATAGACCGAGTGCTGACTGAAACACTAAACCAATACCCAAGAATCTATGCTGTTCACATCAACCTAAACCTACCGAGTGACTTCGAGGGAGATTACCTAGCAGTGTTTGCCCATTTCTTTCGTATTTTAGAATCGGAGACTAACGAACTCTGTAAGGACAAATACACAGGTAGAACTTATCAAAACCCACAAACGGTCATTCGCTATATCTGGAGGAAGGCGAGTGATTCCACCAGCCAGCACCATTATCTTATCTTGCTATTTGATAGGGAGCTCTTTCAAAACTTAGGCACTGGTCGAGAGGGTTGGGGGCGTTTTCTCTACAAAAAAGTGAGGAAAACATGGGATAGGGTGGTTGAAGCTAATTACAGCCAATCATGCTCTGGATTAGCCTACTCTCCTACGAATGAAGGTTTTGAGCTGTTGTCAGACGCTGAAGTGTTCCCGTTACAGTTAAACGAGTTCTTCTATCGAATCAGTCGTCTCGCGAAGCCCATTGCCAACCAGAACGATCACCGCAACAAGAGCTTTGGTTGCAGTCACGACTCACCTTAAAAAAATACAGCGCGAGTAATACCTATGCCATTAACAGACTCAGAGGAATTACTTATGTCAAACAACACTAACCTTCCCAACATTACCCATTCAAAAACGTTCAACGACTACCCCGTATTTTTCAGTGACAAGGGGTTATACGAATCGGCCTTAACCCGAATGACGGAAGTCTTTGAACAAGCAATGGATGAGTTTGACGCGGCTTTGGCCACACGTCTAGATTTGTTTCTACCAGAAGACCATCAAGATACCGACCTCAGCATCATTAACGATTACTTTACGCTGCTTAAAGAAAAGCTTGAGACGGACTCTGTGTTCTATGTATGGCGTAAGCGAGAGGACAAGGTGCCGTCCCACAACTATCGCGTGATGCTGTTTACTGACTATAGCCAGCATTTTGGCCCCGCTATTTGCTGGGAAAAACGCAACGAATTGGTTGAGCACCTTAAAGAGGCTTGGCAAGAAGCGATAGAGAAGCACTACAGCGGCAAATCGCGTTCATTGGTATTTCTCAATGACCGAGGCAACTATGGCTTGGGGACACGCTGTAGGGAGCAGGACACGAACATCAAACGCACGGTTTTTCATCGCATGAGCAGTCTTGCTGAAGCATGGAAAGAGCAGCGTTACTTCTTTGGCTCTAGTTCAGAGTAGACCGACTGCACTTTTTTACATTGGCGGCTTATCTCATGGGTATATACAAAGCAGGAGATAATTCCCAATGATAATGAGGTTCTTAAGATTAAATGATGTAATCGCAGCGACAGGGTTAAGTCGTTCAACCATCTACAAGTTTATGGATGAAGAAGCTTTTCCTAAAACCATTCCATTGGGAGGAAGGGCAGTGGCTTGGGTAGAAAGTGAAATCGAAGAATGGATGGAGCAACGTCTAGCACTACGAGATAGCCAAGACTAATCCAAGTAGCAGAACACACACCTACCACATCAACAGGGAGCCCACGAAGGCTCCCTTTTCAATTAGAGAGAGATAAAAAATGAGTTATTCAATTTACGTAGACGGCGCAGCCCCAAACAATCAACACGGATGCACACAAGGTGGCATTGGTATCGCAGCTTTTAATGAGCAGGGTGAACTAGAGCATCAAGATAGCATCACCATTAAGCGTAATACCACCAATGCCGAATTAGAGCTCATGGCATTAATCGAAGGTCTAGAGTATGCCCAAGATGGCGACGTTATCTACTCTGACAGTGACTTCTGTGTAAAAGGCTACAACGATTGGTTAGATAACTGGAAAGAGAGAGGTTGGCGTAAGTCAGACAAGAAGCCAGTAAAGAACCGCCATCTATGGCAACAAATCGATGAACTGCGTTCTAAGAAATACGTAGAGGTGTTTAAGGTCAAAGCTCATTCAGGTAATAAGGGTAATGACATGGCAGATTTGTTAGCCGTTGAAGCGGCAGAAGCCGATTAAGACGATGATGCACAGTTTGTTGGCAGACCGCTAGCAAGCTGTGCGGTCGTGTTTTTGCTTTATCCCTAGGAACGGTGATTCGTCTTTAGGGTAGCGTTAAGCGTTTTTATAGATAACATATACCTGTGAGTAGATGCGATGTAGGGGGAGATCTGGTGGTCGCTCTTACTGCTTCGCAAACTTTGACCAAAAGTGTTTTAGATGGGAAGCTTGTATAAAGAAGCAAAAAAAGAATGGGGAGCAATTACGCTCCCCATTGTCATTTTTAGCCTTTGCTGGTGGCACTACTTCTCTTTGATGGCTTCACAACCTTTAGGAACCGTAACTGACGATACCTGTTTTCCTGTGTTTAGGGCTGCTTTCACATCCAGCTTGTATTGAGTGCATTTGCCTACACTGACATTAACCGCTCCCGTTTCTACCGATGGATTACCTCCAAGCGAACCACCACCTTGAGCCAAAACAAAAGGTGATGCTAGGGTAGTCAGTAGAACAAGTGTGTTTGTTGTGATGTTTTTCATTGTCGATCCTTATTGGTAGTTATAAATAGATGAGTTGTTTTACTTTCGGTTTAGAAGGTGTAAACAAAGGTGCCAGCCGTTGACGTCACTTCAATTTCTTTCACGTTGTCTACGGTGCAGTTGTTGCTGTATCCCGTGTAGGTTTCACCGAACTTCAATGAAACGTTTCTAGACAGCTCTGAGGCCGTACCAGCTGGAATACGACAATTACCTCGGTTAATTACAACGTCGGTGATGACGGTGTTATCGGTAATCGCTTGTAGGTCAAAGACTAAACTTCCCCAATGTGAGTTGGTGGATATCGATACTTCTATATCCGCAACGGCTTCAGGAGATTCTTCCTGCTCAGTGCATCCTGTTGCTCCAATAAACAGGGCTATCGTGACTGCGTATCGAACCGATTGGTTTAGTCGATGTTTTAGTTTGGTCATGGGTTTACTCTCCTCATTGGTGAGTGAAATTCTGGGTAGCCTGTTCCTTCGTGAGTCAGCATGAACTGCTCAACATTGAAGTCAGAGGGATAGGTAAATGAAAATGTCGATACACTGGCCTCATCAATAAGTGGTAAGGCAACGGTGTGTATTGGATGTTGGTCGGATAACCGAAAGAGCAGCAAGAGCGCGTCACACTGAACCGAGAGTCCCAGTGGTTCAATGAACGTTTGCTCTTGCTGCAAAGCTTGGCTAGAGACCTTTAGCATTCGGTTGTTAAGTAATGCTTCATGGACTGACCCTAAGACTTGTTGCTGCTTGTTACTCCAGCTTCTCGTATTAGGTAGGTTGAGATGTACTTTGCTTAGCCAAAGTCGTTCTTTTGAAATGGCTGAAGCCTTATCCAGTAAGGGTTTGTCTCTCTCCGAGGGCCGACCTTGCCCATAATTCAGCGCATCAGGAATCAGCGGTTGTAAGTACTTGTTGGTCAGTTGCCAATAGAGCATTTCTTGCTTATTTAGCTTCAGTAATTGCTCGGATGTTTTTCGGTAAACATGGGGTATGCTCATCGAATCACACTCCACGTTAAACACCTCCACAATGACTTCATCGAGGTAGCGTTTAATACTGCGCGTGGTGCGGTGGATATCGATTAGGGCTAACTGCTGCTGCAACTCCCTAACGGTAATCCATCGATGTTGAGGAATAAGCATCAGCGTGTGCAGCAAAGCAGATAAGCCTTCAATGCTGGTTTTATTGCTCATAGCTGCTCTCTCAATACATAGCACTCCACACCGGAGTCGGACATTTAATGTCGGGAGAATAGAGGTGGGTTCGACACATAATGTCCAACGGTTAAAGCGTCATCAATCGGCTTAGCGAAAGCGTGAGTCGATTAACATTATCGATGGTTGTTTTTATCTCTCAGCTCTGAGATGGCTACCAGTAACCCAATCAGCAGTACCACCAGAAAGCCTAAGGTCGTTAGGGTTCCAATGGCACCAAAGAAAGGGGAAAGAGAAAGTAACGTGATGAGGGCAGAGATAAGTTTGATGGTTTGTAGAAGAAGGGAAGTCATGAGTTATTGCGGGGTAAAAGTAATATCGTCGAATGCCTCCATCTCAACGTATGCGAGAAAATTACTCTCCCACAATTTATACAGCTCGATAGCCTCACGGTTATCTTTCATTGAAAACCAGCCGTGGTAGCTGGCGAAACATTGACGAGCACGAAAGTCAAAATCCAAATTCCGCTCAAGCTCAGGGTAGTAGTTCCCCATATAAGCAAAGTCTGTGATGTACTCAACACACCATTCTCCTGTTGAAGACTGGCAAATAGAAATTTCGACAGGGTGAAAGCCACCAGCATCAGCACTGTAAGTTTTGTCACGAAAGTTAAAGACCACATGACGGCTGGTGGAGAGCGTTTCATTGTTAAGCAAATGAGCTGAGTACCGCTCATTAAGCAACGCATACAGCTTCTTAGAAACAGGCAGGGGTAATGACGTAAAGGCTAATTGGGACATCGACAGTCCTCCTTGTTTAGGGGTAAATCAGAAAGTAGGCAGGGAGTTAGTTAAACGAGCTGACCAACGAGAGTTGCACGCTATCAAAGACGTTTCGGCTTAGGTGGCGAGTTAATGCGTTCATCCAAGCAGTGAGCACCTCTTGCACTTCTGGGTGAGATAAATCCGTTGTTCCTGTATCGGGTTGATAGAACCAACGATTAGCAAGGTGAAAGTACAACTCTGGCTCTACTGAAGTACTGTTGTCATTGGGGTAAGAAAAGCTCGCAAAGAACACGATAAGCCAAGGACCTGAGCGTGAATCTCGTTTGAGCTGTATCTCTATAGGGTGCAATCCTTGGCGATGGCGGTAGTAACTCATTTGACGGCAGTTCAATACCAGTCTTTCAGCCTGTTCAGGCAGTGTATGACCAGTAAGAAGACTTTCTAGTGACGAGAGCAGTGCATCATTGATACTGATATCACCATAGTGTTGTTCAATCATAACCAGCCTCGCTCAGCAAATGAGGTGCAGGTTTCGCCTGTTACGATATGGTCCAATACGCGCACATCCACCAGCGCTAAAGCGTCTTTGAGTCTTTCGGTGATACGTCTATCCGCTTGTGAGGGGGTAGAGTCGCCTGAAGGGTGGTTGTGAGCCATAATCACCGCAGCGGCATTCACTTCCAACACAGCTTTTACTACTTCTCTTGGGTAGACACTGGCGGCATCGACGGTGCCATGAAAGAGCTCTTTAAACTCAATCAATCGGTTTTGGTTATCCAATAGCAGTAAAGCAAACACTTCACGTTCATAGCTGCCTAGCTTGCAGCGTACATACTCTTTGGTGGCATCTGGGCTAATTAAGGCATCACCACGCACGTAGCGCGTTGCGAGTATCTCAGCGGCATGCTCTAGGATTTCATTCTCCTGATAGCGCTGTTGTTTGTTGTAATCAGAATTTTGGGTAGTTGCCATTACGGGCTCCTGTCGGATTCAATGGTGGGTATTCACATTGATGACATATGCCTGAATGTTTTTTGTTTTAGAGTAAGATATAAAGGGAATAGGAGTGAACGCCGACGGAGCACGTGAGTGGGCATTTGGCCTGAGAGGAAAGCTGATGACGTTAGGGTGGGTAGGCGATATTACAGAGTCGTTTGGTGATTAAATGTGCACACTTCTTGCAACTCTGAAACACCTATTTCTGGCATAACTACAGCCCGAAATTTTGTTTGTCTTTATTAGCCAAAGTTAGGAAGTTCTTGATTTTGTAACTGTTGGTCTCTTACCCCAACAAATTTAGTGTATCTCTTAACAATGGACTCTTGAGAACTGAAAATATGGATATGTGCATTCTTAGCTAATTTAGTATTTAGTTTTTGTACCATTGCTAAGTTTACTTTAAGTGATCCTTTTGGGTATTTGTTCGAACTGCTGATTATCAATGCATATTTGGGTGATAATGGGTAATAAAGGTCACACTCATTAACAGAAACTTGTTTTATTTCATCAGTAAGTGATTCATGTACATTTATAACTGGTTGATCACTGGTGATAAATGGTTCTTCTGTATGGTTAACTAACATGCAGTAGTTGTCAAAATGATTGGTTTGGTAAAGGGATGCACCAAAATTCTCACCAATTAGGTAGTTACTGAACCATCTACATTCCATTGATATTGTTGCTAAATATTGTTGGTTGTCGTGCTTCTCTGGCAGACGGTTGGTTATTACATCAGCGGTGGATCTGAGTGACTTGGTTCTAGCGAATTGATGTCCAAGAAAATGACAAAAATGGATAAAGTGATTTTCATTGTCTAATACTGATAATCGACCTTTCGCTAGTTTTGAGATGACAGGCTTAGCTCTTTCCTCGTGTGCGGTATACTTATTTTCTAGCCAATTTTCTTTGGCAGCCTTTATCTCATGTTGAATTTCAATTGAAGCTTTACCGTACTTATCGGCAAGTTGTTCAAGACGCTGAAGAGTTAGGAGCTCATCCAGCAATCGCAGGTGTTCTTGTTCTGTTTCTGGTGAGCTAAGAGCCGCTACAGCTTTAAGACAAGCTATATGGTCGTTGGTCAAATGCTGGACTTTGTAAAAGAATTTCTCTTTAGCGACCATTTTGGTGCTTTCATGTATAACTTTGCCTTTTGCAGTAACAAACCATACTTTTTTGGAGTTTGACCAATTCCTAAGGTAGTGAGCCCATACATAGTGATGTTCTTTTTTAATTTGTAGGTGCTTAGGTAAACTTACTTGCAACTTTCTCTACCTTATTTATCAGCTTATATCTTGTGAATTAGATGTCGGGAGTATTTTACTGCATTTTAACTTTTAATGTATGAGCTCATACTACGCTCCGTACAAAGGCTTGTTACAGCTCTTGTTTTTGACGACGTTTATTAACTACGTAGTCGATTACGGCAAAAAAAGAATACCATCTAGATTGAGAGGCGATCAATTCGCCTCTCTCTTTTACTCGCGTATCGCGATCTCACCTAAAGGCACATAACGTGCTTTATTCTCATCTCTATAAAAGTTTCGCTTTTTGACTTGCCATCCGTAACGAATGTATTTGGTGTCGGTTAGGTAATAGCCTTCCCCCATGGCAAAGCGCTCACGGTGTTCAACGCTTTTCTCTGGATCGTTAAGAAAAGCCGTTTCAGGGTGATTCAGACATGCTTTGCGCAGCTCTGGAAATAGGTTGCGAGAGTGTTTCGACCAAGCGAGAATAATAGTCTTCAACGTTTTGGTATGAAACTCTCCTGTATACGGCTCACTGATTTCAGCGTCATAGTCCGTGAGTGTGGCAACAACCACGCCTTTTGCCCATTGTGGTACTTCTAAGGCTTCTTGAAACGCCTCCTCCGCTTGCTGGTGTTTACGCCACGTTCTTTCCCGCTCCTGTTGTTTGGCTTCTTCTTTTGCAGCTTCTTCGGCTTTAGCTTGCTCCTCGACCTGTTTAACCTGCATACGTCCTACGTCTACGAATGAGTGGTCCAATTCATAAGTGTTTATTAGTTCGATTAACTGCTGGTGGTGTTTGTCATAAAGCCAAGGCTTATCGACATCCCCTTTATGCTGACGGTAATAACGAGCCATACTTAAGCAGTGCTCAGCAAAGCCTTGATCATTACCACCACATCCTAAATCTAAGCGGCATTCGTGCTGATGTTCATTGTCAAAGGTCACGGTTACTTTTGTCTTATCGTACCCGCCTAATGGATTGCGTTTAGCAACCTCCAGAGCTTTCTTTTCGAACTCACTAAAGTCATAGAGTGTCTCTTCAGTGAACTCGCGAGATTCCGACCATTGGACAAGTACCGTGATCGGTTTAATTTTTTTTGCCTCTAACGTAGGTAAAGAATCATGTTGTTCTTTGGATGAGCTGTTTGGTTGTGTTGTTTGCATGAGTGCTTCCTTTTTACAAATAAAATAAAAAAGACCACCTTGATAACAAGGTGGCCTCCAGATGGTGGGTGAACGTGTTTGTGGGTCGTTAAGCTGGTGGGTTGTGTTTAACGTATTAGATAGAATGCTTCTTTACAGCGTGATAGGGCGGCTCTGAGCCATTTATCCAGCACTTGCCTTGGTAGCCATTGATGAGCTGCTGAAATAGCCACATCTCAAAAGCAGATTTGGGTTTTATTGCGACATCAAAGCCATCGTCATCAAATCGTTGCCGTTCTTTCCAAGTTGCATCTAAATCACTTAGCTGCGTTTTTAACTCATCTAGTTGGGTTTGTTTCGAGTTATCTAATGGTGCTTTAAGCCATACCTCTAGGGTGTGACAATACGGCATCACTCCATAGTCTTTAGCGTGATTCAGTGTGTTACGTAATGCACGTATCCAACCTTCTGCTTTGGTGTCTCGACCATTGAGTTTAATATCTCCTGATTCAGCGGCTGATGACCAGTCACAACCGTATTTCACGAGTAGTTGGTTGAATGTGTTTACACCACAGAACTGCCAGCTACGTGCTCGTTTGTTTGTCTCCGTGTCAAAGAGATTGCTAGAGCCAATGAGCATGTGGAGCATAAGTAGGTCATCTTCACGCAGTCTAAGTCTGTAACGTTCATACAGAGCTTGTTTGAGTTCTTTGATACATTGGATGTCGGTATGGTTTAGGCGTTCTCTAAAGAAGGTACAGGCTTGCTGAATAACGTCTTCTTTTGGTACACGCAGTGCCAGTTGTTCATAGACAATGTCATAGGACATAAAGGGTGCTCCTGTGAAAGAGTAAGGTAGTAAAATCATGGTGATACTAGAAGCTAGGGGGGAGGTAGCGAGGTGGTGGTTATCAACTATTCTCAGGTATTAGCGGCTACGCAGCTCGACTTGGTTGTAGACTCCCTTAGCCAAGTTAGCGATAAATTTGGATTCCCATAGCGTATATAGCTTGTCGATATTGGGTGCAGTCATACTCTTTAGGCCGGAGTATCGAGTGAAGACCGTGGTATGAGTGAAATCGAACTCAATGTCTCGTTCAAGTATCGGGTAAGGGTATCCATTGAAGCTAAAATCTGTGATGCAAAGGATTGTGTACTTGTTGTTAATGTCTTTCTTCAGTGCAATCTCAACAGGGTGGTAGCCTCCATGTTCAGCGGAGTAGTGCTTGTTACTGAAATGGATGGTGTGATGACCCTCTACGAGTCCTGTGTGTTTGTTTAGAACGTTGTTTAATGTATCCAGAAGAGCCAGAGAGATAGGCAAAGCTGTCTTGTTGAATGAAGTTGCGGGTAAGGGGTTTCTATGCATAATCGGCTCCTTTTTGACTAATGGGGTTATGCATAGTGATGAAATATATTTGAAAAAATTTCGATTCGAATCGAAGTCGGATATTGAGGGGTTATTAGTGCTCTAAGGGAATGCAAGCTTACTTAAACAAAAAATATACACATATGAAACTTGACCTCGATAAGTTTGTTTTCGAACATTGTTGCTTCCTCAATTTTCCCGTATTCTCTCTGCTCAGTATTGAAAAGATCTAGTGAGAGTACAACCTGATGGTTGATCAAATACTAACAATTAAAGATGTGGCTGCTTATCTAAAGGTGGCAGAGAAAACAGCATATCGGCTTGCCAGTGAAGGAAAGCTTCCGGGCTTCAAAGTTGGTGGCTCATGGCGCTTCAAACTAAAAGATTTAGAGGCGTGGATAGAAGAACAAAAGAACAACGATTAATCATATTCTTCTCAACTTGCACAGAACATTAAGTTAATAGCCATTAGGGCAATGACATGAAAAAAGAACAACAAATCGAAGATAGCTTGATTGAAAAGCTAACAGATCTTAAGTACACATATCGTAAAGATATTCGCAATAAAGCAGATCTTGAAAAGAACTTTCGTGAGAAGTTCGAAAAGCTAAATTACGTAAAGCTGACCGATGCAGAGTTTGCACGTTTGCGTGATGAAATCGTTACATCTGATGTATTTACCGCAGCGCAAACATTACGTGAGCAAGGGTACTTTCAGCGTGAAGATGGGACTCCTTTACACTACACATTGGTGAATATTAGAGACTGGTGTAAAAATGAATTTGAAGTAATAAACCAGCTTCGAATTAACACAGATGATAGCCATCATCGTTATGACGTAATTCTGTTGATAAATGGTGTTCCAGTTGTACAAATAGAGCTGAAAAGTCACCAGATAGTGACCCGTCGTGCTATGGAACAAATAGTTGATTATAAAAACGATCCCGGTAACGGTTATGGCAATACACTTATGTGTTTTATGCAACTATTCATTGTCAGTAACGAATACAGCACTTATTACTTTGCCAATAATCGCAATGAGCACTTTAGCTTTAATGCTGATGAGCGCTTCTTGCCTATCTATCAGTTAGCCGATGACAAAAACAAAAAAATTGCTCATCTACATGACTTTGCGAAAGAGTTTCTGGCTAAGTGTACGTTAGGGCAAATGATCAGCCGTTATATGGTATTAGTCCAGTCTGAGCAAAAGCTGCTTATGATGCGTCCTTACCAAGTGTTTGCAGTACAAGCGATAGTCGATAGTATTCATGATAACCGAGGGAATGGTTATATTTGGCATACAACAGGCTCTGGTAAAACCTTAACGTCATTTAAAGCTTCTACGCTATTGAAAGACAACCCAGACATTGAAAAGTGTTTATTTGTTGTTGATAGAAAAGACTTAGATCGTCAAACCCGCGAAGAGTTTAATAAGTTTCAAGACGGTTGTGTTGAGGAAAATACTAATACTGAAGCATTAGTGCGTCGCATGCTTTCTGAAGATTATGCAGATAAAGTCATTGTGACAACTATCCAAAAGCTTGGGTTAGCATTAGATGAAAATAGTAAGCGTAACCAGAGTAAAGTTAAGGAAGGTAAACAAACATTTAAAG
Source organism: Vibrio sp. Isolate22 (assembly GCF_022398115.1). Lineage (NCBI taxonomy): Bacteria > Pseudomonadati > Pseudomonadota > Gammaproteobacteria > Vibrionales > Vibrionaceae > Vibrio > Vibrio sp. Isolate22. The sequence goes on from NZ_JAKEUW010000016.1 coordinate 91,086, forward strand.
AGCGTCTAGAACCACTACGTGACAAGCGTGTTGTGTTCATCTTTGATGAATGTCACCGTTCCCAGTTTGGTGAAAATCACAAGTCGATAAAGAGCTTTTTTCCTAAGTCTCAATTGTTTGGTTTTACTGGTACACCTATTTTTGATGCAAACTCAAATTACACTCAAATCGACGGCAACATTGGAGCTTTCAAAACGACGAAAGATATCTTTGAAAACGAGCTCCCTACTTACACCATTACTAATGCTATCGATGATAAAAACGTATTGAGTTTTCATATTGATTATTTTGGTAAAGGAGATAAAAAATCGCTGGGGGATAAAGCTGCGGTAGGTAAGGCTAAAGTAAAAAAAGTAACACCACCGCCAGAGGCCGTGGTTACTGAAATTCTTAACAAGCATGACGCAGCAACGAACCATCGTCGTTTTAATGCAATTTTAGCCACATCTTCGATTAATCATGCAATAGAGTATGTAGAGCACTTTAAAGCACAACAAGCTCAAAGACAGCTTGAAGATGATACGTTTAAGCCATTAAATGTTGCATGTGTGTTCTCGCCTCCAGCACAACTACCCAAAGACAGTGCAACTATCTCTAGTGCTGAAAAAAATGTTAAAGATATTAAGCAACTGCAAGAAGACTTGCCTCAAGAAAAAGCGGATAACCAAGTAGAACCAGAAAAGAAAAAAGCAGCCCTTATTGCGATTATAGATGCTTATAACAAGCAATATGGGACAAACCACAGTATCAACGAATTTGATCTGTACTACCAAGATGTGCAGCAGCGAATTAAAGATCAGAAGTATAGTAATGCCGATTATGCTCATAAGAACAAAATCGATATTGTCATAGTGGTTGATATGCTACTAACAGGTTTTGATTCAAAATACTTGAATACACTCTATGTGGATAAGAACCTTAAGTTTCATGGGTTGATTCAGGCTTTCTCACGTACCAACCGTGTATTAAATGATAGTAAGCCGTGGGGCAACATTCTTGATTTTCGGGGTCAAGAGAAAGAGGTGAATGAAGCAATTGAACTGTTTTCTGGTGCAGCAAAAGATCGAGCTAAAGAAATTTGGTTGGTTGACCCTGCTCCTATTGTTGTTGAAAAGTACCAACAGGCAGTAGAAAAGCTGACTACCTTTATGCAAAACAGAGGTTTGGAGTGCACTCCGTCTGACGTAGCTAACCTACAGGGCGATAGTGCAAAAGCCGAGTTTATTAATCATTTCAAAGAAGTACAAAAGCTCAAAACCCAAATTGAGCAGTATACTGAACTTGATGAAGATCAGCAGAGCACTGTTGAAAAAGCGCTGCCAATCGATGAGTATCGCGGTTTTAAAGGACAGTATCTAGAAACGGCCCAAGACCTTAAACGTAAGCAAGATAAAAATAGCAAAGACACCGAAGATGAAGTTCAGCAATTAGATTTTGAATTTGTTCTATTTGCTTCAGCTGTAATTGATTACGACTACATTGTAGGTTTGATAGCTAAGTCTACTCAAGGGACTAGCCAGCAAAATATGACAAGGAAAGAGCTCATCGATATGATCTGCGCTAATTCCAACTTAATGGAAGAGCGTGACGATATCATAGATTATATCAATAGCTTAACGGTAGGCGAGGCACTGGATGAAAAACAAATCCGTGACGGTTATCAAAAGTTCAAAGCACAAAAGTCGGCAAACGAATTAAATGAAATGGCTGCTAAATTTGGCCTTGAATCTCAAAGACTAAGAGACTTTGTTGATACGATTATGCACCGTATGATTTTTGATGGTGAGCAATTGACTGATTTACTTGAACCACTGGAATTAAGCTGGCGAGAGCGTGGTGGTGTAGAGCGAGCACTAATGGAAGATTTGATTCCACATTTACATAAATTAGCCCAAGGGCGAGAGATTTCAGGGTTAGCGGCTTATGAATAAGTTGAATAAAAATAGGCTAGTACATGAACTCCGTTTCAAAAACGATGATGGTACCTCATTTCCTGATTGGGAACTTACAAAATTAGAGTGTGTTGCTAAGCGTATAACAACCAAAAATAAGGATGAAAAAGTAACTCGTGTATTAACCAATTCTGCGGTTGGAGGGGTATTAGATCAAAGAGATTATTTCGATAAGGATATCGCAACGAAAGGTAATTTGCAGGGGTATTATATTCTTGATAAAGGAGATTATGTTTATAACCCTAGAGTTTCATCAACTGCACCAGTAGGGCCAATTTCTAAGAACAAAGTTGGTAAGGGCGTCATGTCGCCTCTTTATACGGTGTTTCGTTTTAATAGTGAGAATAATGATTTTTACGAGCAGTTTTTTAAATCGTCAAGGTGGCACAGCTATTTGAAAGCGGTTTCAAATGTTGGAGCTCGCCACGATAGAATGAGTATTTCAACTAGTGATTTTGTAGCGATGCCGTTACCAACTCTAGCTGAGAAAGAGAAACAAAAAATTGCTGATTTTTTAATATCCATTGATAAGCTAGTTACTCTCCAAGAGCAAAAGCTTGAATCTCTTCTTGCTCATAAGAAAGGGTTACAGCAACAACTCTTCCCGGATGGTGATCATGATCTGCCGGAACTTCGCTTCCTTGAATTTAAGGGGCACTGGAAAAAAAAGTCTTTAGGCGATGTTGCATCATTTTCGAAAGGCAAAGGTATTTCGAAGTCGGACATAGCTATTGATGGTCGATTACCTTGTATTCGATATGGTCAACTTTATACACATTACGGAGAAACTATCACTAGGGTTATTTCTTGCACAAATGTACCTTCGGATGAATTAGTATTGAGTCAATCTAATGATGTGATAATACCAGCGTCAGGAGAGACACAGGAAGATATAGCTACAGCTAGTTGTGTAAAAAATAGTGGTATTGCTCTTGGTGGGGATCTTAATATTATTCGTTCAAGTATTGATGGTGTTTTTCTATCGTATTATTTAAATGGAGCTAAAAAATCCGAGATAGCAAGAATGGCACAAGGTAATGCGGTGGTTCATTTGTATGCAAATCAGCTAAAAGTACTCGAGTTATATCTACCGGAATTGAGAGAACAGCAAAAGATTGCAAATTGTTTATCTTCCATTGATGAGGTAATTACAACTCAGAATCGAAAATTAGAGTCACTTAAGGTTTTTAAGAAAGGCTTAGTGGAAGGGGTGTTTCCTTTTATTAATGGTGTCGTAATATGACCGAATTAACTTATACAGATCTTGATGGTGTTGCTTCTCAGTTGCGGGAGATATTAGATAATGGAGTACAACGGGGAGCTAGAACGCTTACAATGAATCAAGTTTTACTATTTGCTTATAACGGAACTGGTAAAACCCGTTTGTCTATGGAATTCAAAAATCTAGGTAAGTTAGCTGGTAGTCGAGATACGCTATATTTCAATGCATTCACTGAAGATTTATTTCGTTGGGATAATGATTTGGAGAATGATTCTCGAAGAATATTAAAGATGAATCAAGATTCAAGGTTCTTTAATGGTTTACAAGAACTTGAAATGGAGAATCGTATACGTCCATTACTACAGCGTTATTCAGACTTTGACTTTGTCATTGATTATGAAACTTGGACGGTAAATTTTACTCGTGAAGTTACTACTGAATCAGGTATAAGTACGGATGAGTATATAAAAGTGTCTCGCGGAGAAGAGAATATTTTTGTATGGTGTTTTTTTCTGGCCGTTGCCCAATTAGCGGTGGATCAGCAAGAAGCATATGCATGGGTTAAGTATCTTTATATTGATGATCCCATATCGTCACTAGATGATAACAATGCTATAGCAGTGGCTAGTCACCTTGCTCAATTACTTAAAAATGCAAGCGGTAGGATTAAAACAGTTATATCTTCACATCACACCTTATTTTTTAACGTTATGTGGAATGAGCTAAACGAAAAGAAAAAGCTTCAGCCTTACTTTTTGAGTTATGACAAAGTAGCTCAGCATTACAAGATGCGTTATACCAATAGCACTCCTTTTTTTCATCATGTAGCTTTGCTCGAGCAACTCTATCAAGCATCTGAAACTGGTGAGTTGTTTACATATCATTTTAATATTTTAAGAAGTATTCTTGAAAAAACAGCTACTTTTCATGGGTTTAAAAATTTTTCTGCATGTATCAAGCAAAGTGAAGATGATTCAGAAGGAGTTTTACATGCTCGAATTATTAATATCTTAAGCCATGGCAATTATTCATTATTTGAACCAATGGAGATGACTGATGAAAATAAAGTACATTTTCGTCGCATTTTAACTGATTTTTTAGCTAACTACCGATTTAACCCAGAGCTATTCCCAGAGTAAATGGAATAGCTAACAGAGACTGATTAGTATGACACAAGAACAATTGAATAACTTGGGTAAAACCCTTTGGGATATTGCAAATAGCTTACGCGGTGCGATGAATGCTGATGATTTTCGTGATTATATGCTGTCATTCTTATTTTTACGTTATTTGTCAGACAATTATGAAGTTGCAGCCAAGAAGGAGTTGGGGCGTGACTACCCTAAACTTGATGTAGATGACAAGCGCACACCGTTGGCTGTGTTTTATCAACAATTATCAGATCAAGATATCACTTTTTTTGAAAAACAGATGCGCCGAAAACTTCATTATGTGATTGAACCTAATCACCTTTGGACAAGTATCGCGGAAATGGCTCGTAAGCACGATAGCGACTTGTTGAAAACATTAGAGGATGGCTTTAAATACATCGAAAACCATAGCTTTGATAGTAGCTTTCAAGGGTTATTTTCGGAAATTAATCTGAACTCAGAAAAATTGGGTAAGAAGTCTTCTGATCGGAATGCTAAATTATGCACAATTATCACGAAGGTATCAGATGGTATAGCTCAGTTTTCTACTGATACCGATATACTTGGTGATGCTTACGAATATCTAATTGGAGAGTTTGCAGCTGGATCTGGTAAGAAGGCAGGTGAGTTTTATACGCCTCAACCAATCTCAGATATTTTATCTCGTATTGTTGTACTCGATAGTCAAGATCCTGCCTCAGGTTTAAAGAAAAAATTAAATAAGGTGATGGATTTTGCTTGTGGTTCAGGTTCATTGCTATTGAACGTACGTAAACGTTTAGGGCCTAATGGTATTGGTAAAATCTACGGACAAGAAAAAAATATTACAACTTATAACCTTGCTCGTATGAATATGTTGCTGCATGGAGTTAAGGATACTGAGTTCGAAATACATCATGGAGATACGTTAACTAATGACTGGGATATGCTTAGTGAAATGAACCCAGCTAAAAAGTTGAAGTGTGATGCTGTAGTTGCTAATCCACCATTTAGTTACCGTTGGGAGCCATCAGAAGCTCAAGGCGAGGACTTTCGATTTAAAAGTCATGGTCTTGCACCAAAGTCGGCAGCTGATTTTGCTTTTTTACTTCATGGCTTTCACTTTTTAAGTGATGAAGGAACTATGGCAATTATCCTGCCACATGGGGTGCTATTTAGGGGGAGTGCAGAAAGTCGCATTCGTACAAAACTTTTACAGGATGGCCATATCGATACTGTCATTGGCTTGCCAGCAAATATGTTTTTTTCTACTGGTATTCCTGTGTGTATTTTGGTACTTAAAAAGTGTAAAAAATATGATGATGTGTTGTTTATTAATGCTAGTGAGCACTTCGGAACAGGGAAACGTCAGAACAAACTACGTGAGGAGGATATTGATAAGATTGTCGATACTTATCAATATAGAAAAGAAGAAGACCGTTATGCTCGTCGAGTATCAATGGAGGAGATTGAAAAGAATGATTTCAACCTTAATATCTCACGCTACGTTAGCACAGCCGTTGCAGAGGCTAAGGTTGATTTAGTAGTTGAGCATCAGAAACTAGTTGATATCGAAAAGGAAATTAATGCTGCGCTAAAGGAGCATAACAGCTTCTTGGAAGAACTAAATCTTCCTAAGTTACCGAATTAATATTTTAGTTAGCCTGCTTCTGATAGTGTAGATGACGTTAACTTTGTATTACTTTTCTGTTTGTTTATAGGAAGTCACATCTTACCTATAGGTTTATCGTTTTATGATAAACTAGGGTATAATGAAGGGTATCCTTGTGGTGGCGGTTTTATAATTTCCTTTTAAACAACCACTTAAGAGTTAATGGGCGGCATGATGTAATCATCCCTCGCTATTCATAGTGAAATTGAAAACGGAGACTTCGGTCTCCGTTTTTTGGTTTTTGAGGGGCAAATACTTAAGAGCAGATGCGGGATGCGAGTAAACGAGATTCGAAAAGATTGAGAGCAAGTTCGAAATTACAAGACACCACGGAACAGAAGTCTCGAACTTTGGTTCTTTTTTGGCGCTTTTCGATGGGGTATTTTTGAGATGATTAGGTTTTCGGTCTTTAGGTAGAAATTGTGCTTTATAGAAAACTAGATGTTTGGCAGCGCAGCCGTCTTTTGTCTATATCTGTTTATAGGGAAATGGCTACTTGTCGTGACTATGGTTTTAAAGATCAGATTACTCGTAGTGCGCTGTCTGTCCCTAGTAATATCGCTGAAGGCTGTGAGCGAAGGTCTCTTAAAGAGCGTAAGCATTTCTTTGCAATCGCCAAAGGATCCATTGGTGAGTTTGCTACTCAAGCCGATATCGGCTCTGAAGTTGGATTTGTAGCTAAAGACGTTGCTGTTAGGTGGCAATCGGAGGCACTTCAGATATCTCGCATGTTAGGCGCCTTAATCAAATCACTAGAACAGTAAACCTTTTTGCTCTTTGCATCTCGTATCCGCTTTTTATTCTTTTCTCATCTCGTCACCCGTATCCCGCATCTGCTCTTTGCTCTTTGCTCTTTGTCTTTCGTATCTCGTTCACTCGCATCCCGTATCAGTTTTCCATTGCTCTTTCTGATTTACCGTCTTATATTCAACAGTACAGTTATGACATTGATATAACATGGATAGCTGTTGAATAAAGGACAATAAACGCTTGATTGATAGTGTATAAATCAAGTTAACAATAAGTCAGTGGAGACTCCCCAATGAAAAAACTACTTTCAGTACTTGCTGTGTCGGCAGCAGTAATGGCACCAGCGGCATTCGCTTCTTCGCCTGTTATGTTTTCAACGATCAATGGCTTCAACGCACCTGATTCAGATGCAGTTGGCGGTGTGCGTTTGGCTCTGCTTCACGGACAAGTAAACGACCTTAAAGGTGTCGACCTTGCGGTTGTGGGTATGTCTGAGACTCAAACAACAACGGGTGTGAACCTTGGTATTTTTGGTGCATCTAAAGTGAACCAAGAAATGACTGGTGCATCACTTGGCTTCTTTAACTGGAATACAGGTAAAACAACGGGTCTTAACTTAGGCGCTGTGAACATCACTAACGATGTAAAAGGCGCAAACGTAAGTTTCGTAAACTACTCTGAAGGCGACACTATGGTTGATGTTGGTGCGGCGAACCTTTCAGAGGTGTCGACGGTACAGGTTGGTATCTTCAACAAAACCAACAAAATCGAAGGCGTACAGGTTGGTCTGATCAACTGTGCGGATAACGGTTTCTTCCCGTGCTTCCCAATTGTAAACTTTGCTAAGTAAGGCTTAGTGTTACTATTGTGATTCGTAACGCCTAAGTGCTTAGTACTTAGGCGTTATTGCAACTCTGCATTTGCTTGTAGATTTCCAAACTCCTCTTCCTAAATAAGATAAGCATATTGTTTTATATTTGTTGTTGCAGTGAGTTTATTTATAAGTACAATGTGCGCTAAATTTTTAACGATGATTTATATGCTTTGATTAATCCCCATACTATCGATTTTAAGAAGGCTTTCTTAGGCCTGACCGCCAGTTTTTTAGTAGTTTTGAGCTTGTTGCTCGTTGATTCAGCGGAAGAATCAGGTAAACAGTATGGAGTTGAAAAGCAAGGCGTGACACGCTCTTTAGCGGAGCTCACACAAATTATTAATGCGCTTGAGTACAACATCACGGCGCTCTATCCGTTGCATGGTGACACCTATGCTTTTCCGCACGATAAAAAGGTAGAGGACGAGACGTGTTATTTCATTAGTGAGGATCAGCAAGCCCCTCGCTTTGATTTTATGTTTTCAGGCCCTATCGAGATGTGTGACCCTAACTCCGAGCTATATTCGGAGGCGGGTAAGCGTTTGTTTATCGCACCTACCATGGCTTATTTCGCCAATACAATTGATACCATCTCAGCGATTTATTTTATCTCGAAAGAGAAGTTTGTTATCTCTTCCCCCTCTGATATTGCCCAATATATGAAAGGTGATACGTTCGACTCTGTTGTAAATAGCCGGCCTTATTGGATTAATACGGTTCGCTTTGGTTTATCGCAGGACAAACATCAGGTTGTGTATACCGGTCAGTACGATGATTATCTAACCGGTGAGAAGGTGGTGACCTTGACCAAGGGAATCTACGTTGACGGTGAGTTCAAAGGGATACTAGGTGTTGATGGTTACGTTTCTAGCCTAGTGTCAAATCCAACGCACGGGTATGAGATAACCAGCGTTAGAGGAGTAAACAAGTATGGTCTGATGGACTTTACTCACTCTCGCCCCCTGTACATTGATGGTAACAACACCCAGCTCTATCTGAGCATTGAAGAAGATAAGAGCGAACACTTCTTGCATGTGTTGGAGATGGAGCGTGCTCAATTATCGATATTGTTAGCGCTGTATATCGTCTCGGCATTGTGGTTATGGCGCTTCTATACCAAGCAAGAACATGAACGTTTGAATAGCTTGGCGATGCAAGATCCATTAACTGGCTTATTGAATCGCCGTGGCTTTGAGGCGCGACTGTTGGCACAAGATGAAGAACCAATTATTGGTGTTGGCGTGTTTGATATCGATGACTTTAAAGTGGTTAATGATCACTACGGTCATAAGATAGGGGATGAAGTGATCTGTCATGTAGCTCAGCTGATGACAAATAGCGTTCGGCAGCAAGATATCGTCGCTAGATTTGGCGGTGAAGAGTTTGTAGTCGCTATTACGGGCGAGTCTTCTGAGCTGCTGTCATCCATCTTTGAGCGAATTCAGAATGACATAAGCCTACAGTGTTACCGCTCTCAAGCTGGCGACAAGATTAATATTTCTGTATCTGGCGGAGCCACACTGTACTCTCTGTATAAGTTCGACAGTGTAGGGCACTTGTGGAAAAACCAGAGCATTCGTTCCTCTGATGAACAGCTTTATAAGGCCAAAGCCGCGGGTAAAAACCGAGTGTGTATACAGACGTATTGATGAGCCAATAAATAATGCGAAGCCTAGTCGGTTGACTAGGCTTCTTTGTATCTATAGTACGACTGCTAAGGTTATCAAGTGCTGTGCTATTTCTTCACGCGGCCTTTTCTCATCCACTTTTGGTGAACACCACGACGTAGGCTCTGGAAGCTGTTTTCTACCTTATCGACACCAAGCAAGATCGCTAACGCTAATAGCGTGATAATAACCGATTGTGAAAGATGACCGAGCGCTATCATCATCCCAAGTGCCGCCAATACCCAAATAATCGCAGCTGAAGTCACACCATGAATTTTGCCGTCGAGTGTCATCATCACACCCGCACCCAGAAAGCCAACACCAGTAATGATTTGACCAAGGACACGAGCCTGATCGAGTGTGTTTGGAGATAGGCTAATTGCCATGGTAAGGAAGAAATAGGTACCGCTGATGATCAGAATCGAGGTTCTGATACCTACTGGTTTGCCGCGCGTTTGTCGCTCGATACCGATTAACGAGCCACATAGCATACACACTGCTAATCCTGCCCAGCTAAAGGGGGCAAGGTTTAAAGTTTGTTCTATAAATTGTGACATATCACCCCTCCTAAAAATTTAGAATAGAGCCGAGTATGCTAATAATAGACCGGACGATCGAACAAAAACTTTTTGTCTTAACGATTGATAAAGATGACTTAAAGTCTAGCAGCCGTCTGTTGTTAAGGTGAAGACAGGTGTTGTGGTCTCAGTCGCTTCTTGATACTCAAGGTAGCAGTTATCAGACTGATTTTTTCGGCTAGAAGGTGCGTACAAAATGATGCCATCATCCGCATCTGTATTGGTAAAGAACCAGTCAGCCCTACCAGTGTCCCAAACTGCATCTAAAAATGTGGATTCGATAAGCAGTGACCAAGTTTGATCATTCATCGCTGCAGGGTAGCCATACGCTACTAATATATCGTCGCCCTCAACATTCACTGACGCACTCGCTGCTTTATCTAAGCCTAATGCTGATGTCTTACCATAAAGCATAGCACTTGCGCCTTCCATTCCGCCCTTGAGGCCATTTAATGTCGAGATACGTGCATCGGTTTGAAGGTTGAGAAACTTGGAAGCCGCCGTTACAGAAACAATGCCCAGAATCACGATCACCACAACCAGTTCAATGATAGTAAAGCCTTTTGCGCGGCTAGCTAAAGCTGGTGGCATAACAGAAGCATTGTGTTTCATTGATACGACTTCTCTATTCAATGTGTAGGTCGAGTGGTGTCTTGCTGCTGCGGCCACCGATCTCGCGGGTTAACTTGGGTACTAGGTAGCCCGAAACCTCAGATATTAATCCCTTAAAGTGCTGCTTCGCCTCTTCATCCGAGATATAGAAGTGAGCAGCGCCCTGAACCTTATCTAGTACGTGCATATAATACGGTAGAATGCCAGCGTTGAAGAGCTTTTCACTGAGTACTTTTAATGCGTCTGCGCTGTCGTTCACGCCTTTTAGCATCACGCCCTGGTTAAGCAGAGTCGCGCCAATAAGCTTTAATTTAAGGAAGGCTTGTTTGAGCTCTGCATTGATTTCATTGGCGTGATTAATATGGCTCACCATCACTACATTTAGACGAGTCTTAGATAAGATTTGGCACAGTTCGTCAGTAATACGAGCTGGGATAACAACTGGCAAACGGCTATGTATACGAACGGTTTTTACATGTGGAATTTGTTCGATAGCGTGAATCAGCCACTCGATTTCGCTGTCTTTGGCCATCAGTGGGTCGCCACCCGAAAGGATAACCTCGTTAATCTCAGAGTGTTGAGTTATATAGTCGAGGCAGGTTTGCCACACTGACTTTGAGCCCTTGTTGTCTTGATAAGGGAAGTGGCGTCGAAAGCAGTAACGGCAGTTAACCGCACAGCCACCTTTCACAATCATCAATGCACGATTTTTGTATTTGTGTAGTAGCCCCGGGATCGCGTTGTCTTGCTCCTCTAATGGATCGGCCGAGTAGCCCTCATGAACTTCGAACTCTTCGCTCAATGGCAAAACCTGACGTAATAGCGGGTCATGTGGGTTGCCTTTTGCCATTCGCTCGACAAAGCTTAACGGTACTCGCAACGCAAATAGGTTGCGTGCGGCAAAGCCTGCTTGCCATGGTGTTGGGTCTATTTCCAATGCTTCAAGGAGTTTTGTCGGGTCTGAGATCGCATTCGATAGTTGTTTGAGCCAGTTTTGCTCAACAGATTCGACTTTTCGGGTTATGATATGCGGCATTGAAATCAACTCAAAGATGTGTAAGAGGAAATCATGGCGTCAGTAAGCACCAATGAATTCAAAGGCGGTTTAAAATTCATGATGGATAACGAGCCTTGCTCAATTATCGAAAATGAATACGTTAAGCCGGGTAAAGGCCAAGCGTTTAACCGTGTAAAACTTCGTAAACTGCTGTCAGGCAAAGTGTTAGAGAAGACATTTAAGTCTGGCGATACAGTAGAACTAGCTGACGTTGTAGACGTTGAACTAGGCTACCTATACAGCGATGGCGAATTCTACCACTTCATGAACAACGAGACATTCGAGCAAATCGCAGCTGAAGTAAAAGCAGTTGGCGATACAGCTAAATGGCTAGTTGAAAACGACGTATGTACTCTAACGTTGTGGAATGATAACCCTATCACAGTAACTCCACCAAACTTTGTTGAGATCGAAGTAACTGATACAGATCCTGGCCTAAAAGGCGACACACAGGGTACTGGTGGTAAGCCTGCAACTCTAGCAACTGGCGCGGTAGTTCGCGTACCTCTATTCATCGCTATCGGTGAAGTTGTAAGAGTAGATACTCGTACTGGCGAATACGTTGGTCGTGTAAAGTAATTTGATTGTGCTCACCTTGATTTAAGGTGGTTCAATGAAATGAAAAAGGTCGCTTATGAGCGACCTTTTTTGTATCTGTTGAACGACAGTCAACCAATCAGCCAATTACTTATTGGCAAAGAAGTGTGTCTCTAGGTAGTTGTTCAACGGCATGAATGCAGGGTTCGCCCAAGAGACAAATACAGAGGCCGGGTCACTATCTAAATTACCAGAACCGATCTCGCCAGCGATTTTGAACTTAGTGCCTTTTGAACCGATCAGTTCACCGCCACCTTCACTCAGCTTTGGAGATACTTTGTACTCGTAAATCAAACCAAGCAGTGAACCTGGGTTCAGGTTTACATTGGTATCTTCATGTATAGGGTCAATCTTACCATTGGAAATGTCATTTCCGTCATCATCGGTTGTTTTACCACCCTCAGTACACGGGATTGGTGTCCCCAGTGCTCGCTGAGCTGTCAGTTGGCCATTTCCGTAGTTACATTCGTTAAAGTGCAGCGATTCCATACCAGCGACAGTTGCCAGACCATCTTGAACAGTAAGTACCACTCTGAATGTGTCGTATGCGTCACTCAAGTCAGAACCTAACAGGTTGTTTTGGTTATCATCAACGTAGTAATCGAAAAGCTGCATCAGCTTTTGGTATGTCGTCGACTTTTTTGTCTCATCTTTTCCGCCAAGAGCGGTATACACCAACTCAACACCATCTACGATTTGTTTCGCTTGGCTCAGTGCAATAACAAACTGGTCAGCAGCTGTAGATCCATCAGGTTCTGTCTCCATGACCCCAATGATCAGGCTTTTCTTGTTCAACTGCTTTTGAACGTCTTCACTTGCCCATGTCGTGAAGTTCTTTACTTGGCTTATTACACGCTGGTGCTGTTCATCCGTTACGGTTGAATTCGCTTTTAATACGTAAATGCCTTTCTCGAAGCTACAGTTTGGTACATCTGCTGCTGTTGAGCAGTTATCTACAGATGAATAAACGGTGACTAGTGACTTCGGTTTCGCTGATGATGTAGAAGTCGAAGAGTTGCCGCTAGATGAGCCATTACAACCCGCCACGGCCAGGGTAAGTAATGCTAAAAAGATAGGTTTCATAATATTCACTAATTTAATCAAATGGGTGTTAAGTGATTTGTTTTTATTATTTGTCGCAACGGTATCATTTAGTGAAATGAAGAAATGTAAGTCAGAGTAAGCCTATGTAAGGAGTGGGTTCGCGCACTTCTATTCATCGCTATCGGTGAAATTGTAAGGGTAGATGCGCGTATACGAGATGCGAGATACGAAGAGCGGAAAGGGCAGGTGCGCGTAAACGAGGTGCGAGATACGAAAAACAAAAAAAGCAGAGCTGGATAACCTAGCTCTGCTTTCGCTTTTCTGCTCTTAAGCTTTTCGCATCTCGATTACTCGAATCCCGAATCTGCTCTTAACTCTTAAATCATAAAGATGAAGATAACAGATAGCGCGCTGATGAGGCCTGCAAAGAAGTAGCAGCCCACTTTGCCAGCAACGCCGACGTGGAATTTCAGGTCGTGCATGCCGTGGTGAAGACGGTGCATAGCGTGCCACATTGGTAGTGCTAGCGTACCGATGATGAATAGTGCCCCGATAATGCTGGTGGCAAATTCAGAGACACGCTCGTAGCTCATTGCTTCTGCATCGATGATGCCCATTGGCACTAAGATACCTAACACTAGAATCGTGATTGGCGTGATCATCGCAAACCAAGTACCGCCAGCGCCGAATAGACCCCACCAGATTGGCTCATCAGAGCGTTGAGGGTTGTGGTTCACAGGCTTAACTTTGTAGTTTGTGTTCATAACGAAAGCTCCTTACACCACAACAAGAACGATTAAAGAAATAAAAGCTACCGCTGCCCACTGAGTCAGTACGATGATTCTTTTATCAACCAATTTACCTTTCAGGCGGATTGGCATCACTTGAGGCATCATGCTGAAGAAGGTTTGAGCGTGCATTAAGCTGCCTAACAGAGCCACGATATTAATACCGACAATGATAGGGTTAGCCATAAAGCTCAACCAACTAGCCCATGCCTCAGGGCCTTTCACTAGTGCACCCAAACCAAAGGTTAGGAATACAGTGAACAGAATCAAAGGCAGTACGGTTGCTTCACGTAGCATGTAGAAGCGGTAGAACGGATGGTTGCTCCACCACGTTCTCTTCATCTCACGAACATAAGGCTTACGATTGCTCATCTTATGCCTCCTCTGCAGTTTTGAGTTGAGAGCCGTCAGGTTTGAACATCGAGATAACGAAGTCCATTGAAGACTCAACTTTACCTTGGTTAACCGCCGCTGCTGGGTCTACTTTCTTTGGACATACTTCTGAACAGTAACCAACAAACGTACAGCCCCAAGCGCCGTTTTCACCGTTGATAAGCTTCATGCGCTCATCTTTACCGTTGTCACGGCTATCTAGGTTGTAACGGTGAGCAAGAGTCAGTGCCGCAGGGCCAATGAACTCTGGGTTTAGACCGAATTGAGGACACGCTGCATAGCAAAGCCCACAGTTGATACAACCAGCGAACTGTTTGTATTTCGCCATTTGCTCTGGTGTTTGTAGGTTAGTACCGTCTTCCGGCTTACGGTCGTTACCAATGATGTAAGGCTTGATAGCTTCAAGGCGCTCGATGAACGGCGTCATGTCGACAATCAAATCTTTTTCGATTGGGAAGTTAGCTAATGGCTCGATAGTCAGGCCGTTCGGGTAGTCACGTAAGAAGCTCTTACACGCTAGCTTAGGCACGCCATCAACCATGATGCCGCAAGAACCACAGATCGCCATACGACAAGACCAACGGTATGAAAGGTCTTTGTCTTGGTGGTCTTTGATGTAGCCAATCGCGTCGAGTACCGACATGGTTTCATCGAATGGGACTTCGAAAGTCTGCATGTAAGGTTCTGCATCTTTCTCTGGGTCGTAGCGCAGAATGTCTACTTTTTGGATACGATTCGCTGACATTACGCTTTCTCCTCTTCACGGTTCTCATCTTGAGCGACATTCGCTGCTGCAGCTTTTTCAGCGGCCGCGGCTTTCTCTGCTGCTTCACCGTACAGACGTGCTTTTGGCTGGGACTTGGTGATCTTAACGTCGCTGTAATCGATGGTTGGTGCTGCATCTTCATTGAAGAAAGATAGAGAGTGTTTTAGGAAGTTCACGTCATCACGCTCTGTGCAGTTGTCGTCTAGACGTTGGTGTGCACCGCGAGACTCTTTACGCAGGATTGCTGAGTGAACCATCGCTTCTGCGACTTCTAGGCCGTAGCCCACTTCGATAGCGTAAAGTAGGTCAGTGTTGAACACCTTGCCTTTGTCTTTGATGCTGATCTTCTTGTAGCGCGCTTTCAGTTCAGTGATCTTGTTGATGGTCTCTTGCATCAAGTCTTCTTGACGGTAGATACCACAACCCGCTTCCATGGTGTGACCCATTTCGGTACGGATATCAGCCCAGTTTTCGTCACCTTCTTGGTTCATCAGCGTTGCGATGCGATCTTCAACCGCTTTTACTTGCTTAGCGATCGACTCTTCATTCCAGCCTTTGAACTCTGCTGCGCGTTTCACAGCGTGTTCACCGGCAACGCGGCCAAATACTACGAACTCAGCCAGAGAGTTAGAACCTAGGCGGTTTGCACCGTGTAGGCCAACCGACGCACATTCGCCCACCGCGAATAGGCCTTTGATGCGAGTTTCACAAGTACCGTTAGTTTCGATACCACCCATGGTGTAGTGAACGGTAGGACGAATTGGGATTGGCTCTTTTGCTGGGTCAACGTTCACGTACGCTTTTGCTAGCTCACAGATGAACGGTAGACGCTCTTGCAGATACTCTTCACCAAGGTGGCGAAGGTCAAGGTGTACTACATCGCCAAGAGGGTGCTTGATGGTGTTGCCTTTCTGCTGCTCGTGCCAGAATGCTTGAGAAACTTTGTCACGAGGACCCAGTTCCATGTATTTGTTTTTCGGCTCGCCCACTGGTGTTTCAGGGCCCATGCCGTAATCTTGTAGGTAACGGTAGCCGTTTTTGTTGACGATGATACCGCCTTCACCACGACAACCTTCGGTCATCAAGATGCCCGTGCCCGGTAGGCCGGTTGGGTGGTATTGAACGAACTCCATGTCACGCAGTGGCACACCGTGGCGATAAGCCATTGCCATGCCGTCGCCAGTTACGATGCCGCCGTTAGTATTACAGTGGTAAACACGACCTGCGCCACCTGTTGCTAGAACAACCGATTTTGCTTTGATGGTAACAAGCTCACCTTCAGACATATGAATCGCGATAAGGCCTTGTACTTCACCTTCTTCAACGATCAAATCCACCACAAAGTACTCATCAAATCGTTTGATTTGGTCGTACTTCATCGAAGTCTGGAACAGAGTATGAAGCATGTGGAAGCCAGTTTTATCGGCTGCGAACCACGTTCTTTCTACCTTCATACCGCCGAATCGGCGTACGTTTACTTCACCGTTTTCTTTGCGACTCCATGGGCAGCCCCATTGTTCCATTTGGATCATTTCGCGAGTCGCGTTTTCAACAAAGTATTCAACAACATCCTGTTCACATAGCCAGTCGCCACCGCCAACAGTATCGTTGAAGTGGTTGTCTAGGCTATCTTCGTCTTTAATTACCGCTGCTGAACCGCCTTCTGCTGCTACCGTGTGCGAACGCATTGGGTAAACTTTAGAAATCAGTGCTACTTCCAAATCAGGATTAGCTTCAGCTGCTGCAATAGCTGTACGAAGACCAGCGCCGCCTGCGCCGATGACTGCGATATCTGTGGTAATTGTCTTCACAGTTATTCTCCAATGTGATGCGGAGTATTCCGCTTGTTATTATAAAAAGCCTATTTAGAGCGCAGTAAACGGCATCAACCGATTATCACCTCTAAGCCTTAAGTGGTAGGTTCAGTGTAAGAGAGGAGGGTGTTTGAAAAATTGATGTATTTAGGTTTTTGCTCCGGTAATGCATATGGAGGCATAAAAATTATAGGTTATGTGACTGCAATCACGGCAATCAATTATTGATAACGATTCGTCCACAGGGCTTGTGTTAACGGCTTGTTGAGTATGATTTTTGTTATCAATGTTGGGTGGGGTTGAATATTAATAATTGTATTGTAGAACGTGATTTTATGGCTTCATCTAAACAACACGACGGTTTAATTAAAGCAAAGATAGAAGCTTACAAAAGCAGCGAAAAGTGATAATTTTCGTCGCCTAGAATACAGTGATATGGAACTTAGTAATGCACTCTTCATGGCAACCTGCCGCAACCATTAAGCAGTTAAAGCAACGTGCTGATATCCTTAGTCAAATCCGCCAGTTTTTTGCAGAGCGAGACGTGATGGAGGTCGATACGCCAGCTATGAGTCACGCTACGGCGACTGATGTGCATTTACATACCTTCAAAACCGAATTCGTTGGCCCAGGTTACGCGCAAGGCCAGCCTCTGTTCTTTATGACAAGCCCTGAATTTCATATGAAACGTTTGCTGGCAGCTGGAAGTGGCTGTATTTACCAAATTTGTAAGTCGTTTCGTAATGAAGAGAACGGCCGTTACCACAACCCTGAATTCACCATGCTGGAGTGGTACCGTGTCGGTTTTGATCATCATAACCTGATGGATGAAATGGACCTGCTATTACAGCAAATCCTAAAATCAGGCGAAGCTGAGCGCATGACTTATCAACAAGCCTTCATCGACGTGCTGGGCGTGTGCCCGCTTGAGGATTCGATGGATACCCTAAAACAAGCGGCAGCCAAGCTTGGATTAAGTGATATTGCCGATCCGGAAGAGGACCGCGATACTTTACTGCAATTGCTATTCAGCGTGGGTGTCGAAGAAAAGATTGGCCAGACAGTGCCCGCATTTGTTTATGATTTCCCAGCTTCACAGGCGGCACTAGCCAAGATTAACCCGAACGATCCGCGAGTGGCTGACCGTTTTGAGGTGTACTTCAAAGGCATTGAGCTAGCCAACGGTTTCCATGAGTTAGATAAGCCACAAGAACAGCTTAAACGCTTTGAAGATGATAATGCCAAGCGTATCGAGATGGGCTTGTCGCCTCAGCCGATTGACCATCATTTGATTGAGGCGCTAAAAGCGGGCCTACCAGACTGTGCGGGTGTTGCATTGGGTATCGATAGGCTAATCATGCTGGCTTTAGGTTACGACCATATCGACGACGTGACCGCTTTTCCATTCCCACGTTCTTAATGTTAGTTAGCTAGTAGAAGTTAGCGAGCAGATCGACTAGCTGACCAGAATACCAGTGCCGACTACAGCAACAATGGCACCGATCCAAGCATAGGCGTTTGGTCTCTGCTTGGTGTAGAACCATAGAATGGGCAGCAACATGATAGGTGTGGTTGAAGAGAGTAGAGCAATCATACCGACATTCCCTTCCTGTAGTGCATACAAGATCAGCGTCATTCCTACGGCCATCGCTAAAAAGCCATTCACTGCGGTAATCGCGAATATTTGACCATTCATCGGATTCAGTGCGCGTGAAAGCTTGGCGCCCGTTAAACGAAATGCGGAATGGGCGACAAAGGCGGTGATCATTCGAATAGCAGAAGCGGCTACTGGGTCGATGCTAGTTTGCATCACAGGTTTAGCGATGATTCCACCTAATGCTTGGCAGATGGCCGCTGTGATTCCGAGAGCGACACCAATCCAAACGGTGCCCTTGATGGCTTCAAGCTGGTTGTTTGCTTGGCCTCGACGCCCAAAGAAGATCGCAGTTAATACACCACTAAACACCAATGCCGAGCCAATAAGCTCGCTAGAGGTCATGCTTTCGCTAAACAGGAAGTAACCGAGAATAGCAGAGAATACGGCGTGACAAGAGAACAGCAAGCCAGCTTGACGTGGGCCCATTCGGTTTAAACAAGCAAATAAGGCGGTATCACCAATGAAGATACCAATTAGACCAGACAGCATCATCGGCGTGACTAGGTCTGTTTCGACAGTTGACCAGCCACCAGTAAACCAAGCCATGCTTGATAAGATGACCGCAGTACAACCCATGCGCCAGCGGCTATAGGCAAAAGAACCTAAGTGTTGAGCAGGCTTTACGGACATTAGGCTTGCGATAGCCCAAAGAAAAGCAGCGGCGAGAGCCAACCATTCGAACCCCATCGATTAACAGTCCTTGTGTCTGGGATAAATTAGCTCATCAATATGCATCAAACCGAACTGAGAACAAAGCGATTCTTAATAAATGCACCGCTTTGCCCTTCAGTGATAGGTTTGCTCCAGTTATCCATTTCGCTTGCTTGAGTCGCGAGGCTTTATACCTTAAAGCGCTCCACATCTCGACGCATCGACTCTGCTGCGCTACTCATCTCATTTGAGCTATTTCGGCTGCTTTCAGCTTGTTGAGCTAGATCGTCAGAGGCATCTTTGATCCCTTGTGTATTGCGGCTGATGTCTTCGCTTACTGCTCGTTGCTCTTCGGCTGCGCTGGCTATCTGTAGTGCCATATCGTTGATTTCACTGATGGCTTGCGTGATTTTAGACAAGCTGTCGTGCGCTTGTTCTGCAAAGCCAACACTGTTTTCTGCCAGTTGAGTGCTGGTGGTCATGCTATCAACCGCATGTTCAGTGTTCTTTTGTAGGGTATCAATCATTACACGGATTTCTTCCGTTGAGCCATGTGTTCTTTGACTTAGCACTCGAACTTCATCGGCGACAACCGCAAACCCACGGCCTTGCTCTCCAGCACGTGCCGCTTCAATGGCAGCATTCAATGCCAAGAGGTTGGTTTGCTCTGCAATGCCTTGAATGGTGGATAAGATCTGGTTGATGCTTTGCGCGTTGTTTTCCAGCTCTCGGATTACATTGGCCGCGTCTTCCACTTGGATCGCAAGGCGAGTGATGGCATCGCGGTTTTGTTGAATTACTTCTTGGCCGTCATTACAAGCGGTTGCAGAGGCTTGAGAAGCGGATGCGGTCAATTCTGCATGGCTTGCCACTTCGGCGGCAGTTGCTGACATCTCATGAATTGCAGTCGCAATCTGGTTGATATCGTTTTGTTGATTCTCTACTCGAATTGAGGATTGCGTTGCCAGTTGATTGGCTTTTTCAGCGTGGTTGTTTAAATCGTGGCTATGCTCAACGACGCCTTTCAGCATGCTCTGCATTTGACTTAAGAATTGGTTCACTAGCTCAGCAAGCTTACCTATCTCATCCATGCGGGTGATATCGATTCGTTGAGTAAGATCACCTCGACCTTGAGCAAGTTGGGTTAGTGCTTCTGACAAGGTTTGTAGTGGGTAAAGCAGTCGGTTGATGACCATGGTGCTAGCGATTGAAATCACGATGTACAGAACAAGTGAGGTTAGTGCGATGAATTGAATCGCATCAGTGACTGCCGAGAACGCTAGCTCTTTATCGATAATAATACCCAGAGACCAATCGGTATTCGGCACGTTAGCAATGTAAACCAACTTATCTCTCTGACCAGGCCAAGCTAATGTGGTGATGGTTTGGTTCTGAATCAGTTGTGACACTCGGTTTGCGGTCAACTCTGGGTTTAAGCTTGTGAGTGGTTTTTGACTTAATGCTTCATCGCTGTACGCAACGATATTGTTGTTACCATCTACTAAGAGGGCGAAGCCATCGTTATCCAGTTTTACGTTAAGAACCGTATCGATAATGCTCGTCACGGTTAAGTCCGCAGCCAGTACGCCCTGCTTTTGGCCGCTAAAGGCTTTCGCAAAGCTGATGACGATACTGCCATCGAAATCTTGATACGGTTCAGTAATGATCAGATCGGATGCGGCGTTGGCATCCTTGTACCAAGGGCGGGTACGAGGGTCGTAGTCTGCTGGCCAACTTTCCGTTTTATCACCATAAGCGATCGTACCGTCACTAAAACCCGCATAAACCGATAGGAATTGTCCGGCTTGTTTGGTGATCAATAACTCACGGTCTGAATTACTGTTGCTTGAAATGGTTGGCTCATTGGCCAGCATCATGTCACTGCGAGTCGAAAGCCAATCGGCAATGTAGTTGGTTGTTCCTACACTTACATTCTTCATTTCTTGGTTGATCGCGACTTCAGTCTCTTGGGTGAGCTGGGTAACCGATATCCAGGCTTGGGTGCCACTCACGACAGCGATAATGATCGCAATGGCGACCTGAATTTTAAATTTAATAGTATGTCTCAAGGTCCATTCCTCTCTGATCAGACAAAACTAGGGCGTGTTGACCTTGCGTGATTAAATTTTGTTCGAGATAAAAGCGTTTTAATCGCGGCGAGGGAGAAGTAGCCTAGCACCCTAAGCAAATCTCCCTCAACAACGAGTAAAACGCTTTTAGCCGAACCCTCCGGGCAGCGTTTGCTGGTCATTTCTACTGTGTTATCGGCTTCTCATGTAGGCTAGCTACACATCAAAGCCTCTGCCTTGTAGAAACACCCAGCAATTCGCTGCAAAAATCAGCTCGAAAGGTCAATACGCCCTAATGACGTTGACGTACTTAATAATGAATTGATGTGTCTTTAATAAGCGTATAGTGCCGTTGTCTTAGGCAGAATGAATGTGTTTAAAATCATAAATTATAAATATATTTACTCTGCTTTTTGCAAAACAGTGAAGTAAAGTCACAGTTACTTATTGATTTAAAAATCAACTGCTTGTTTTCATGATACAGAGCGAATAGGCGCTAAATTTACATTTAGCGCCTTAGTCCGTAATAGAAGTGATCGTTGAACGTTTACTAGGTGATGATAAACAGGGCGAGGTAGACCAAGAGCAAGCCGACAATACCCAGGATGATCCCCATTTTCGCCATGTCTTTGCTTTCGATAAGCCCGGTTGAGTAAGCCAGTGAATTAGGTGGCGTTGATACGGGAAGAATCATGCCGAGTGATGCAGAGAAGGCGACCACAACCAGCAAGCCTTGTAAGCCACCAATTGTTGCTAAGCTCTCCATAGAAGCGCCAATTGCCGCGGCTATTGGCATCAGCAAGTTGGCCGTCGCGGTGTTCGACATGAAGTTCGCCATTAACCAACACACGATAGATAGCGTGATGACTACAGCTGCAGGGGACAGCGACTCATAGTCAATCGCATGTGCCAATGCAGACGCTAAGCCTGTTTTATCTAAGCCGATACCAATCGCAATACCACCGGCGACTAGCCACAACACATCCCAGTTGATCAGTTTCAGCTCTTCTTTGCCCATGATGCCCGTCAAGGTGAAGACCGCCAGTGGAATGATAGAGACTACATAGGTGTTCATGCCATGCAGCTTGGTGGTCATCCACAACAAGATGGTGGCGGCAAAGGTGACGTAAACCACAATCGCTCGCCAGCTCTTTCTGAATTGTCCCTCGAGTTTAAGCACCATATTTTTCTGCGTGGAAGGGAAGATTTTCTGAAGAAGGAACCAAGCAATGGTGAGCTGGATGATCACAAAGGGTAAGCCCATCATCATCCAACTGAGAAAATCTATGGTGTTTTCACCAGTTAGGTATTGCAGTGCGATGGCATTGGGAGGCGTACCGATTGGTGTTGCGATACCACCAGTATTAGCGGCAATCGGAATACACAATACGAGTGCTTTGATCCCCATATCGCCTTTGGGTGCCGAAGCTACAATAGGACCGAGCAGAGCTAACATCATGACCGTGGTTGCGGTATTTGACATAAACATTGAGAACACGGCGGTGATCAGCATTAAGCCAAGCATGATGAAGCGCGGTTCTGTACCGAATGGCTTCAGTAGCACTCGAGCTAGGTTGTTATCGAGTTCGTACTTAGATGCCGAGATTGCGAGCGCAAAGCCACCCATGAATAGAATGATGATTGGTGATGAAAATGCACCGAATATGTCGGTATATTTAATCAACTCACCGAGATCGTGTCCCGCTGGTGGGTTTTTAAATAAGTGCAGACCTTTGTCGGAAATCATCACCAGTTCAAGTGCAATGATCAATATCGAGGTGGCGAAAACTGGAACGGGTTCAAGTACCCAAAGCAGGGCAGCAAGTAGAAATATCGCTAGCAGGCGGTGTTGAATCAGCGTCAGGTCATCGATAGGTATTGAATCTATTGGCATGAATAACACGCCCAAGGGAATCGCAAAACAAATCAACAGCTTGACCAGAACGCCAACATTGAGTTTAGGCATGTACAAAGACCCTATGAATAAAATATCTTCAAATAGAGTAAGTTATCTGGATTCTTGGTACTTGGAGACGGGTTGGAAAATCAAAAAGTTGTTTAAGGTTTCGGCAACTGTTTTGTTTTTGGTCAATCTTTTATAGCGCTGATTTATGCATTGCTCTTTTAGGTCAGGGCTTAGGGGGATTGGAAGGTTAGAGAGCTGGTTAATAAAAAGGCGCGTTATTCATTCAAATAACGCGCCTTGGAAGCTACATGAGTTCGCTCAAATTATTACGCTTGGTCTGTGTTCTCGACTGAATCAACAGCTTCAGTCTCAACTTGTTTACCAGCGATGTGCGCGTAAGGCGTACCAAGAACTGTTTTTTCGCCATTTTGCATCGTGTCGTCGAACTTGATCGCATCTTTCGCAAATAGGTTGATCACGGTAGAGCCAAGTTTAAAGCGACCCATTTCTTCGCCTTTCTTCAAGATGATTGCTTTATCACCTTGTGCTGGGTAATCCCACTTGTAAACCGAGTTGCCACGAGGTGGAGTAATCGTGCCAGCCCATACTTGCTCGATGCTACCTACGATAGTTGCGCCAACCAGCACTTGTGCCATTGGGCCAAATTCCGTATCGAAGATACACACTACGCGCTCGTTACGTGCGAACAGGTTTGGAACGTTCTCTGCCGTTAGCGGGTTTACAGAGAAAAGATCACCTGGAACGTAGATCATCTGACGCAGTGTACCGTCACATGGCATGTGTACGCGGTGGTAATCGCTTGGAGATAGGTAAAGCGTTGCGAATTCACCGTCTTTAAACTCTTCAGCAAGACCAGCATCACCACCTAGCAGTTCACGTGCAGAGTAGTCGTGGCCTTTCGCTTGAATCAGTTGACCGTCAGTGATTGGGCCAAATTGGCTTACGCGAGCGTCGGCTGGGTGAACGATAACAGAGTCACCTTCAGCGATAGGGCGCATGCCCTCTTTCAATTCACGTACGAAGAATTCATTGAATGTTTTAAAGTGTTTTGGATCGCTATGTAGCGCTTCATCCATGTTTACTTTGTATTGTTTGATGAACCAATTGATGATCGCTGTCGTTAAGCCGCCCGCTTTAGCAGACGCCAGTTTGCCGACTAGACGAGTTAGTCCATGTTGTGGAATCCAGTACTGCAATCCAACTTTAATCTTATCCATTGTATTAATTTTCCAATGCTATGTGTTTTTCAATTCAATCTGTCGATGACGCTTTAGGGCGCGAGATGTTACTTAAATTCGCGCCAATTGTCAGTAACTGCACATATTTGTTCACAAAAACGCGATTAAAGGTCCGCTTTTTTGTTTCGTGAATACTGACGGTTGTCTTTGTTGTTGACCATGCTCTCAATGATGCGGTGGTAGTTGTCGAAGCGTAGTCGACTGATTTTCCCATCTTCAACGGCTTCACGCAGGATGCAGCCTGGATCATCATTGTGCTTACAATCGCGGAACTTACAGCCGCCAAGGTAAGGCTTGAACTCAACGAAAGCTTCAGTGATTTCATCGGCTTCTAAGTGCCATAGGCCAAATTCACGAACTCCAGGAGAATCGATTAGGTCGCCACCTGAAGGGAAGTGGTACAAGCGAGCTGCAGTGGTGGTGTGCTGACCAAGACCTGAGTTTTCAGAAACTTCACCTTCTTCGATGTCTAGTGTCGGCATTAGTGCATTCACTAGGCTGGATTTACCTACGCCAGATTGGCCAACAAAGATGTTGATACGGCCTTTGAGTTCAGCCTCGAGCTCTTTGATACCGTAGCCAGACTCTTTACTCACGAACATCACTTTGTAGCCGATCTCTTCGTAAATCTTTAGTGTCTCTTGGTACTCAGCAATTTGCTCTTCAGTCAGTAAGTCGACCTTGTTGAGTACAACAAGCGGTGCGATTTTTACTGTTTCTGAAGCAATTAAGTAACGGTCGATAATATTAAGTGATAGCTCTGGAAGTACAGCAGACACGATAACCATCTGGTCTACGTTAGCCGCAACAGGTTTTAAGCCGTCGTAATAATCAGGGCGAGTCAGCATTGAGGTTCTTGGTTCAACGGCTTCCACAACACCTGAAATACCAGCCATCGATTCTAAGCCTGCACGCCAAGTCACTCGGTCACCAGAAACTAAAGTCTCGATACTACGGCGTAAGTTACAACGATGAACTTCGTTTGTTTCAAGATCTTCGATATCAGCATGTTGACCAAAACGCGTAATCACGAGTCCGCTTTTAGTGCTACCAAGCATGTTCTCATCCCATTGGATTGAGTCTTCTTTCTTGAGTCGCTTGTTCTGGTTGCTACGTACGCGACGCACCTGACCTTTAGTTAACTTCTTTTTCTTAGCCACAATTTTTCACTTAACACATCTAACTTGATGATTGGGAACTCAAACTACTGTTGCTGGTGCCATTTGATTTCGATGGCCCTAAAGCTAGTTTGAGTATAGTTATTTGGGTATAGTACCTCTTTTAAACATAAACAAATAGGCGACGCCTTATGTCCTTTAGCGATCAGAACCTAATTTGGGTAGATCTAGAGATGACGGGACTAGATCCTGAAACTCATAAAATCATTGAAATTGCGACTATCGTGACTGATAGTGAGCTTAACATCCTTGCTGAAGGACCTGTTTTGGCTATTCACCAACCTCAGAGTGAATTAGACAAAATGGACGAATGGTGCACAACGACGCACACTGGCAGTGGCCTGGTGAAGCGAATTCAAGAAAGCACCATCACTGAGCAAGATGCTATCGAACAGACGATCGCATTCCTTGAAAAGTGGGTACCAAAAGGTAAATCGCCGATTTGTGGTAACAGCATTGGCCAAGACCGCCGTTTCTTATACAAACACATGCCTGAATTAGAAGAGTACTTCCACTACCGCTATGTAGATGTTAGTACGCTTAAAGAGCTAGCTCGTCGTTGGAAACCAGAAGTATTAGATGGTTTTTCTAAGTCAGGAAGCCACTTAGCATTGGACGATATTCGTGAGTCAATTGCAGAGCTGCAGTACTACCGAAAAACAATTATTAACATCTAGCCAGATAAACTGATCACGTTTGTCTAACTTTTCAGGGACATAAGAGCTAATTTTTTTGCAAATCTGTGTGCTTTTACAGCAGTTGAATAAAAAGTTTCGTAATTTTGCATTAAGGACTTGCATCACAAAAAAATGCTCTTATAATTCGCAGCCCTGAACGGCGAAAGACGTTTTCAGAATGCGACACTAGCTCAGCTGGTAGAGCGCAACCTTGCCAAGGTTGAGGTCACGAGTTCGAACCTCGTGTGTCGCTCCAATTTGTAGATTAACGCGAAAGCGGTAATCTAAAGGTGAAAGACCTTTCCGTGATGCGACACTAGCTCAGCTGGTAGAGCGCAACCTTGCCAAGGTTGAGGTCACGAGTTCGAACCTCGTGTGTCGCTCCAATTTGTAGATTAACGTGAAAACGGTAATCGGAAGGTGAAAGACCTTTCCATGATGCGACACTAGCTCAGCTGGTAGAGCGCAACCTTGCCAAGGTTGAGGTCACGAGTTCGAACCTCGTGTGTCGCTCCAATTTGAAGACTCATCAACTTAATTGATGCATCCGGACGCGGGATGGAGCAGCTTGGTAGCTCGTCGGGCTCATAACCCGAAGGTCGTCGGTTCAAATCCGGCTCCCGCAACCACATTACAGTTAAGCGCTATCTATTGCCAAAAGCAGGAAGAGCAGCGATTAACTTATGCGACACTAGCTCAGCTGGTAGAGCGCAACCTTGCCAAGGTTGAGGTCACGAGTTCGAACCTCGTGTGTCGCTCCATTTTGAAAGTGGAACATGAAGAGCATTCTGGCAGAGTGCAATCCTTGCCAAGGTTGAGGTCACGCCTAAGCCTTGAAGATCGGGAACCTCGTGTGTCGCTCCAATTTGATAGATTCATTGACTTAAACAATGCATCCGGACGCGGGATGGAGCAGCTTGGTAGCTCGTCGGGCTCATAACCCGAAGGTCGTCGGTTCAAATCCGGCTCCCGCAACCACATTACAGTTAAACGCATTAGCGGTTAACTTATGCGACACTAGCTCAGCTGGTAGAGCGCAACCTTGCCAAGGTTGAGGTNCACGAGTTCGAACCTCGTGTGTCGCTCCAATTTGAAGACTCATCAACTTAATTGATGCATCCGGACGCGGGATGGAGCAGCTTGGTAGCTCGTCGGGCTCATAACCCGAAGGTCGTCGGTTCAAATCCGGCTCCCGCAACCACATTACAGTTAAACGCATTAGCGGTTAACTTATGCGACACTAGCTCAGCTGGTAGAGCGCAACCTTGCCAAGGTTGAGGTCACGAGTTCGAACCTCGTGTGTCGCTCCATTTTGAAAGTGAAACATGAAGAGCATTCTGGCAGAGTGCAATCCTTGCCAAGGTTGAGGTCACGCCTAAGCCTTGAAGATCGGGAACCTCGTGTGTCGCTCCAATTTGATAAGTTCCCATCTACTTTAAATGATGGCATCCGGACGCGGGATGGAGCAGCTTGGTAGCTCGTCGGGCTCATAACCCGAAGGTCGTCGGTTCAAATCCGGCTCCCGCAACCACATTACAGTTAAGCGCATTAGCGATTAACTTATGCGACACTAGCTCAGCTGGTAGAGCGCAACCTTGCCAAGGTTGAGGTCACGAGTTCGAACCTCGTGTGTCGCTCCAATTTGATAAGTTCCCATCTACTTTAAATGATGGCATCGGACGCGGGATGGAGCAGCTTGGTAGCTCGTCGGGCTCATAACCCGAAGGTCGTCGGTTCAAATCCGGCTCCCGCAACCACATTACAGTTAAAYGCATTAGCGGTTAACTTATGCGACACTAGCTCAGCTGGTAGAGCGCAACCTTGCCAAGGTTGAGGTCACGAGTTCGAACCTCGTGTGTCGCTCCAATTTGATAGATTCATTGACTTAAACAATGCATCCGGACGCGGGATGGAGCAGCTTGGTAGCTCGTCGGGCTCATAACCCGAAGGTCGTCGGTTCAAATCCGGCTCCCGCAACCACATTACAGTTAAACGCATTAGCGGTTAACTTATGCGACACTAGCTCAGCTGGTAGAGCGCAACCTTGCCAAGGTTGAGGTCACGAGTTCGAACCTCGTGTGTCGCTCCATTTTTGAAAGTGAAACATGAAGAGCATTCTGGCAGAGTGCAATCCTTGCCAAGGTTGAGGTCACGCCTAAGCCTTAAAGATCGGGAACCTCATGTGTCGCTCCAATTTCTTTCTAAGCTATCTGGCTTGGATATAGGCTTTAAGCCTAAGCTCTTTCTTTAATGCTGCGAAGCATAATCCCCCAAAAAAGCAAATAATCCTCCATCATGGTGGATATTTTTTTGTCTTAAATTTTTCTTAGCAACTGGAATGCTAGTAATCATCAGGTCTCTGAAGTAGATACTTGAGGTTTTTCATATCTATAAACAGGCTTATCCACAAATAGTTAGATGTGGATAACTTGGTTGATAAAGTTATTTCAGGCTTAATTCTTTGCATCTCTCAAAAAGATCTTTCTTGTTTTCAATATATTAGCTAAATCTTGATGTTTGTAACTTGTTGTTTTTTATAAGTTTAGATGCGTATGCGGGATTTGGTGAAAGATCGTTAACTTGTTGTTTTTTGATCTTAATCATTTATCGGTACTGTGTTTAACTTTGTGTAGGTGTCGGAAGTTTACGAGAGTTCTGAATTTTTTCCACATTGTCAAAATTGAGAACAAGGTCAAACATTGTTCTAAAATTATGTGCAACGAGTTGTCTTAAATATTGGACTGTTAGTAAGAGCTAGCCTGCCAAACATTGGCATATATAGGGCTAAGCATCTCTTGGTAGTCCTTTCTCAACAATACGTATCAGCCGGTGCTTTTTAGTTGCGACTTTGTTGTTACCTTTTTGAACCTCAATAATGCTCGGCAATTGCTGTAATTGTTTTTCTAAAGCCCACTCGATATGAACATCTAACATGTCGCTATTACCTCGGTGAGACTCTAAGGTTTCAACAATACGTTGTTGGAATGGTGCATTACCCATAGCAACATAGATATTGCGCAACCATTGCGTATGGCCAATACGTCTAATCGCTGAGCCTTCCATTTTCTTTAAGAAGGTCGCTTCATCCCAGCTTGCGAGTAAAACGAGGTCGGCTTCTTTAAAATCTTCTCTACGGTGGAAGTCTTTTTGTTCAGTGATATCAGCGTGACGATTCCATGGGCAAACCAACTGGCAGTCATCGCAACCATAGATTCGGTTCCCAATTGCTTCTCTGAACTCTTCTGGGATTACACCATCGTATTCAATCGTTAAATATGAAATGCATTTTCGAGCATCGACCACACCATCAGCAATAATGGCGCCGGTTGGGCAGGAGGTGATACATGCGGTGCATTTTCCACATTCGTCAACACTCGGCTCATCGACAGGAAGAGGGATGTTCACTAGTAGCTCTCCAAGGAAGAACCAAGAGCCTGCGTCTTTATCGAGAATGAGTGAGTGTTTACCTGTCCAGCCAAGCCCTGCCTTTTGAGCAAGTGGTCTTTCTAAAATAGGCGCAGAATCAACGAAAGGACGAGAGTCTAAACCTTCGACCTCTTTTTCAATTCTTTGTCCCAGCTTTTTCAGTTGGTTACGGAACAATTTGTGATAATCGCGACCTAAAGAATAACGGCTGATGTAACCTTGAGTGGTATCACTGAGGTTTGAAGCAAATTGAGCTTCTGGTGGTAGGTAGTTCATTCGTGCGCTGATCACTCGAATGGTCCCCGGGTGAAGTTCATTAGGGCGTGCGCGCATCATGCCATGACGGGCCATCCAATCCATTTCGCCGTGATGACCCGCATCTAGCCATGCTTGAAGAGGGGCTTCGTGTTCACTGAGATCAACATCGCAGATACCAACTTTTTGAAAGCCTAGCTCTTTTCCCCAAATTTTAATTTTTTCAGCAAGATGGTCTAGATTCATGGCTTCATTCTTATAGAGATAAGGATAACTAAAATGAGGTTCGGCAAAAATGGGGGCGGATCTTAACGGATCTTAGTGGTGTTGACCAGAACAGACGTGTTTTGAACAGTATTTTTCATAGAACTTACACTTGAGTGCTTGTCTCCCAAAAGCATCACGGTTTACTATTCTTGTTCTTTTGATTTTTATATAGTCAACGATCGATTTTTAGAGAACGTATTCATGAGCACTAAACAATTTACTTTGAAAGATGAACAAGCAACGATTCAACTAGGAACGGAGCTTTCTAATCTTTGCTCACAGCAGACAACTATTTATCTGCATGGTGATCTTGGCGCAGGTAAAACGACGTTTAGTCGCGGCTTTGTAAAAGCACTTGGTCATCAAGGAAATGTAAAGAGCCCAACGTATACTCTAGTTGAACCTTATCAACTTGCAGATTGGCAGGTTTATCACTTTGATCTTTACCGCCTAGCCGATCCTGAAGAACTCGAGTTTATGGGGATTCGTGATTACTTTACGCCTGACGCGATCTGTTTGGTTGAATGGCCAGAGAAAGGCCAAGGACTGCTACCAGAAGCGGACATGGATATTGATATTCGTTACCAAGACGATCACCGCATTGTTTCTTTAACCGCTAATAGTGAATACGGACAGCGCTTACTTAGTCAGTTGGAGTTATGTTGATTTCTAGACGCCTTTTTCCAACAGTAGCCATGATGGCTGCTGTTTTTTCCTTACTATTTTCTTCACTGGTTTCTGCGAATTCATTAAAAGGTTTGAGGGTTTGGCCTTCACCTGAAGAAACGCGTGTGGTTATCGATCTTAAATCTGAGGTCGACTTTAGCTATTTCACACTGAGTAGCCCAAGCCGCTTGGTTGTCGATTTAAAAAATACCGAATTGGCCACTAAGTTACCGGTGGTGGTGAAAGACAGCCCTGTACTTTCTAAAGTTCGTAAAAGCTCTCCCCCTCAGAAGGGAACCTATCGCTTAGTTTTCGAATTGAAGAAATCTTCTAAAGCTGAACTCTTTAAGTTGAGCCCAACACCGGGCGGCCAATATGGACACCGCTTGGTTATCGATCTGCCTCATGGTGCTGTGAGCAAGAGTAAGCCAGCTACAAAACCAAGTAAACCAACGGTAAGTAAAGACATCAATCAGGTTAAGCGTCAGAAAGATATTTTGATCGTGATTGATCCTGGCCATGGTGGTGAAGACCCAGGCTCGATCGGTCCAAGCCGTAAATATGAAAAAGATGCGACGCTGAGCATTTCTAAGAAGTTAGCCGCTCAATTGAATGCGATTCCGGGTATCAAAACTCGTATGACTCGTAATGCTGACTACTTTGTAAACCTCAATCGACGTGTTGCTATCGCTCGTGAGAATGAAGCACACCTATTGATCTCTATTCACGCGGATGCCTTTACTACACCTCAACCACGAGGCGGCTCGGTGTTTGTACTGAATACTCGACGTGCGAATACAGAAATCTCCCGTTGGATTGAGAATAAAGAGAAACAATCAGAATTGTTGGGAGGCAGCGGCGCTGCTTTCACTAATAATATTGATGATAAGAACGTAAACCAAACCTTGTTGGACCTGCAGTTTAGCCACTCTCAGAAAGAGGGCTATAAACTGGCAACAGCGATTCTGTCTGAAATGGGTAAAGTCGCTAAGCTACACAACAGTAAGCCGATTAATACGAGCTTGGCAGTATTGCGCTCACCGCAGATCCCCTCGGTATTGGTAGAAACGGGCTTTATTTCAAACCCAACGGAAGAGAAGTTACTTTTCCAACGTTCGCACCAAGATAAACTTGCGCGTGCTGTGACTAAAGCTGTGGTGAAATACCTGAAAGAGAACCCGCCTGAAGGGATTATCTTGTCTAATGCGACATCATCAACAGGCAGTGTGAGTCAGCACAAGGTGTCTCGTGGTGAGTCACTATCGGTGATTGCGAGTAAATACGGTACATCGACACAAGCATTGATGAAATACAACAATCTGAAGTCGAGCAGCCTAGCGATTGGCCAAGTGCTTAAGATTCCAGGCGGTGCTTCAAGCTCATCATCAAGTAGTGCGGTTAAGACCAAGACTATCACTCACACGGTTAAGTCTGGAGAATACCTAGGTAAGATAGCTAGCCGTTATAAAGTGTCTGTGGCTGATATTAAACGTGAGAACCGTCTAAAATCAGAAACGGTGAGAGTGGGTCAAAAGTTACGTATTACGGTTGAGGTTAAAGATGTTCCTCTACGCAAACATAAAGTCGCAAGAGGCGATTACTTAGGCAAGATTGCCGCCAAGTACGGGGTGAGTGTGAACAGCATTCGCCAAGCGAATAAGCTCCGCTCTGATGAATTGGCGATTGGACAAGTGCTAATTATTCCTCATAAATAATCGAGTTTAACTAACATAGAAGTGCCTTCTAAGCTTGGAAGGACTTCTATGAATGGCAGTAAGGTAGCTATAAATATGACGATCAAAATACTGCCAGCTCGCTTAGCGAACCAAATCGCAGCGGGTGAAGTGGTAGAAAGGCCAGCTTCTGTTGTAAAAGAACTGGTTGAGAACAGTTTGGATTCCGGCGCGACACGCATCGATATTGATATTGAGAAAGGTGGCGCCAAGATGATCCGTGTTCGTGATAACGGTAAGGGCATCGTTAAAGATGAGCTTGCTCTCGCACTAAGTCGCCACGCTACCTCTAAAATCCATACTCTTGATGACCTTGAGGCGATCGTCAGCCTAGGTTTCCGTGGTGAAGCGCTAGCGAGTATCAGTTCAGTGGCGCGTTTAACTATGACTTCACGCCCTGCCACTCAAGATCAAGCTTGGGCAGCGCACAGTGAAGGCCGAGATATGCAGGTAAAACTGCAGCCTGCCGCGCACCCAATCGGCACCTCGGTTGAAGTGCTGGATCTGTTTTTCAATACCCCAGCACGCCGCAAATTCTTACGTACTGAAAAAACCGAATTCACCCATATTGATGAGCTGCTTAAGCGTATTGCATTAAGCCGCTTTGATGTGACGATCAACCTGCGTCATAACGGCAAGATGATTCGTCAGTACCGCGCAGCGAAAACAGAGGTTCAAGCTGAGAAACGCATTGCAGCGGTATGCGGTAATCCATTTGTTCGTAATATGCTTAAGATAGAACTTGAGCACCAAGGGTTGAAGCTTCATGGCTGGATCACCACGCCAGAGGGGGCAAGACAGCAAAGCGACTTACAATACTGCTATGTGAATGGCCGTATGATGCGTGACAAACTGATCAACCACGCGATTCGTCAAAGCTACGAAACCAGCTTGCGTCCAGACCAATTTGCAACTTACGTACTCTTCATTGAACTGGACCCACACCAAGTCGATGTGAACGTTCACCCTGCTAAACATGAAGTGCGCTTTCATCAGGCTCGTCTGGTGCATGATTTTATTTATCAAGCACTGAGCGATGGTCTCGCACAAAGTAAGCAAATCGATGCGGCGCCTATTAATCAATCCGCTTTCCACCAATCAGAAGCCCCTAGTTATCAGCAAGATAGTTCGGTGCCTGAAGTGGAAGAGACGACGAGTTTTAGTGCGCCAGAAAGCAATGTCCCAGTTCACTCTGAACAATCGCAGGTTTCTGAAAGAGTGCGACATGCCATTGAGCAGACTCCAGCCTATCCGAGAAAAGCAGAATCTGAGCAAGCTTATGACCAGCCTCAGCACAGCGTGCATGATGGTGGTCAGCACTATAGTTCAGCGTCTAGTAGAGGATCTTCAAGCAGCGGCTCTTTAAGTAATCTAGGTTCACCTGCTAACCGTAATTCGTCTGCTCGTGAAACCAGTTTTACCGGATCGCCTCGTCAAGAGTGGATAGAATCACGACCTGCTCCGAAAAAAGAGAAAGAGTCACATCAACATCACGCCGAACCTGTACCTTCGAAGCGTGAGGTTAGCGCTTACAAAGAGCTGTTGAAAACGCCAGATTTTGAGCGCCAAACGGTGGAGCTATCAGATGCTCAACAGCCGGTGACGCAAACAGCGCCTAGCGATACTGAGCCGTCTCAACAGAAGCTGTCTCAGTCGAAGCTAAGAACACCAGTCACTGAATTAGGTAAGGCGGTCTCGATTGTCGAGCGTCAGTACCTGATGATGGGTAACAAGAATGGTTGCGTATTGGTCTCCTTAGCTAAAGCGGAATTACTGCGCGTTATTGGCCAGCTGGATACACGAAGCGGGGCATTAAAAAGTCAGCCATTACTGGTGCCTTTATCGCTTAAAATTGGCAGTGAATTGGTTGAAGTAGCGAATACATTAAACCAACCACTGGCGCGTCTTGGTATCGAGCTTAAGGTTCGAAATAGTGAAGCGGTTATGGTGATGGGGGTTCCTTCTCCATTAAGGCAGCAAAACTTACAAATTCTGATCCCAGATCTGTTATCGTACGCGGCTTCAATAAATGCCCAGAGTGCAGTGAAGCAACCTGATGACATGTTGCCAGCTTTGGTTAACTGGATCGGGATTCAAACCGCACAAGTAAAAAGCGACTACACTTTATCTGAAGCGGTTCAATTAGTTGGGGAACTTGAACAACTTTGGCATGGTCTACTTCCATTAGATGATCCTGAGTTTGTTAATCCTATCGACTTTTCGGCGACTATTGCGGCATTTATGGCTTAGTTTATTGATAAATTAAGCTAGTTTACGGCTTAGGCTGTGTATGATTTTATTTTTACGATGGACGCTTTTTTGAACGCGAATCCCTCGTGACAAAAGCCCTTTGCTATAAAGCGCTATAACTGAGAAACAAATACTAACTATCATGACTGAAAAATTACCTTTAGCGTTGTTTTTAATGGGCCCAACGGCATCAGGAAAAACAGATTTAGCTATCCGCTTACGTCAGAAATACCCAGTAGAGATCATCAGCGTCGATTCGGCACTTATCTACAAAGACATGGATATTGGCACCGCTAAACCGGATGCAGAAGAGCTTGCGCTCGCGCCTCACCGCTTGATTGATATTCTTGACCCAAGCGAAGCGTACTCTGCGGCAGATTTTCGTTGTGATGCACTGAAAGAGATGAACGAGATCGTTGCCCAAGGCAAGATCCCTCTTTTAGTGGGCGGCACTATGCTTTACTACAAGGCGTTGTTGGAAGGTTTATCGCCACTACCGGCTGCGGATCCTGAGATTCGCAAGCAGATTGAAGCGGAATCTATCGAGCAAGGTTGGCAAGCATTACATGATCAATTAAGAGAGATTGATCCCGTATCCGCTGAAAGAATACACCCAAATGATCCACAAAGGCTTTCAAGGGCATTGGAAGTTTATCGAATTTCGGGTAAAACATTAACAGAGCTAACTCAAACGAAAGGCGATAGCCTGCCATTTCGTGTAAAACAATTTGCAATAGCTCCCAAGGAAAGGAAAGAACTCCATCGCCGTATTGAGCTGCGTTTCGAGAAGATGATCGAAGCAGGATTCCAAGAAGAGATGAAGGCGCTGTACGCCAGAGAAGATCTTCACCCTGAATTGCCATCGATCCGATGCGTTGGTTATAGGCAGATGTGGGATTATTTAGACGGTAATTGTGATTTAGACGAAGCGGTTTTCCGTGGTGTCTGTGCAACCCGTCAGTTGGCCAAGCGACAGATCACCTGGTTGCGCAGTTGGGATGATTTAACTTGGTTGGATAGCGAAAACATTGATCAAGCATTAGAAACTCTTTCAGATGCAATAGCATCTGATTAGTATTGCTGTGTATAATGTGATCGCTTTTGCGTGAATATACTCTGGAAAGGATCCGTTATTGAGGCTTTTTAAAATCACAGCCTTTCAATAACAACGGAGTTTTTTTATTCATTTAGCTCAGATGCAAAGGCCGCACCTTTTTGTGCACCACTAGCTAAATAATTACAACAAAATACAAAATAAGGAAAATAAAATGGCTAAGGGGCAATCGCTACAAGACCCATTCCTAAATGCACTCCGCCGTGAGCGCATTCCAGTCTCAATCTACCTTGTAAACGGCATCAAGCTGCAAGGTCAGATCGAGTCGTTCGATCAATTCGTGATCTTGCTGAAGAACACTGTAAACCAAATGGTTTACAAGCATGCGATTTCTACTGTGGTTCCTGCTCGTGCAGTAAGTCACCACAGCGGCGAGCAACGTGCTCCATCTGATCGTGCAGAGAAGACAGAAGATTAATCGTTCAATTAACACAGCAAATGCTGTGATAAGGAGTTGGTTGCTTGTTTGACCGTTATGAATCCGGTGAGCGAGCCGTACTTGTTCATATCAACTTCACGCATGAGGGAGAATGGGAAGACCTAAGCGAATGTGAAATGCTGGTCTCCTCTGCGGGGGTAGAAACGCTACAAGTGATTACTGGTAGCCGCCAATCCCCACTCCCTAAATACTATGTCGGAGAAGGTAAAGCCCTAGAAATCGCACAAGCTGTTCAGCTGACCGGTGCTGAAATTGTGATTTTTAACCACTCCCTCTCTCCTGCCCAAGAGCGAAACCTCGAGCAATTGTGTAAATGTCGTGTGATTGATCGCACGGGTTTGATCTTAGATATCTTTGCACAACGTGCGCGAACTCATGAAGGTAAGCTACAAGTTGAGCTCGCTCAGCTTCGTCATATCTCTACCCGATTGATTCGTGGTTGGACTCACCTTGAAAGGCAGAAAGGTGGTATTGGTCTTCGTGGTCCAGGTGAAACTCAACTGGAAACCGATCGACGTTTGTTGCGTGACCGTATAAAGGCAATATTACGTCGTTTAGCTAAGGTAGCTAAGCAACGTGAACAAGGGCGACGCGCTCGTAATCGAGCTGAGATCCCAACCGTTTCTTTAGTTGGTTATACCAACGCGGGGAAATCAACGCTTTTCAATCGAATCACTAGTGCCGGTGTTTATGCGGCAGACCAACTGTTTGCAACACTAGACCCAACACTACGTAAGATTGATTTGCCAGATGTCGGGCCTGCGATTCTCGCAGATACTGTAGGTTTTATCCGTCATCTACCACACGACTTGGTCGCTGCGTTCAAGGCTACGTTACAAGAGACGCAGGAAGCTGACATTTTGTTACATGTTGTTGATGCCAGTGATGACCGCTTTCGTGAGAACATTCAGGCTGTTCATGATGTATTAGAAGAAATCGATGCTCATGAAGTGCCAACCCTTGTAGTCATGAACAAGATTGACTGCATGGAAGACCAAAAACCTCGCATTGATAGAGACGAAGAGGGCGTACCACGCGCTGTTTGGGTTTCTGCGATGGAAGGTGAAGGTATCGAACTGCTGTTTGAAGCTTTAACTGAGCGTTTAGCGAGTCAAATGGTTCAATACCGACTGTGTATTCCGCATCAACATCAAGGCCGAATTCGTAGTTTATTTTTCCAGCTGAAATGTATTCAACAGGAAGAGTATGATGAAAATGGTAACTTGTTGATAGATATCCGAATGCAACAGATAGATTGGTCTAAACTTGAAAAAAGAGAAGGGGCGCTCTTGGGTGACTTTATCGTTACCTCAGAGACTGCTACAGTATAACGTCATATCAAATGATGGAGCTTTCTAATGGCGTGGAATGAGCCTGGAAATAACAACGGCGATAACGGCCGCGATAATGACCCTTGGGGTAATAAAAATAATCGCGGTGGCCGAGATCAAGGACCGCCAGACCTAGACGAAGTGTTTAACAAGCTGAGTCAAAAGTTGGGTGGCAAGTTTGGTAAAAAAGGTGGTAACGGAAACGGGCCATCTATTGGTGGTGGCGGTGCAATTGGCTTTGGTGTCATTGCCGTTATTGCTATTGCTATCTGGTTCTTCGCAGGTTTTTACACCGTTGGCGAAGCAGAAAGAGCAGTTGTACTTCGCTTAGGTCAGTTCGACCGTATTGAAGAACCTGGTCTTAACTGGCATCCACGTTTCATCGATCAAATCAGTGATGAGCAGCTAGTAAACGTTCAAGCGATTCGTTCTCTACGTGCTTCTGGCACCATGTTAACGAAAGACGAAAACGTAGTTACGGTTGAGATGGGTGTTCAGTACCGTGTTTCTGACCCGTACAAATACTTATATCGTGTAACGAATGCGGACGACAGCTTACGTCAGGCGACGGATTCTGCGCTTCGTGCAGTAATCGGTGACTCACTGATGGACAGCATCCTAACAAGTGGTCGTCAACAGATTCGTCAAAGCACTCAAGAAACGCTTAACCGCATTATCGATAGCTACGACATGGGTATTCTTATTGTTGATGTGAACTTCCAGTCAGCACGTCCACCTGAGCAAGTTAAAGATGCATTTGATGATGCTATCGCGGCTCGTGAGGATGAAGAGCGTTTTGAACGTGAAGCTGAAGCTTACCGAAATGACATTCTTCCAAAAGCAACAGGTCGTGCTGAGCGTTTGAAGAAAGAAGCGGTTGGTTACTCAGAGCGCACAGTTAATGGTGCTCTAGGTCAAGTGGCTCAGTTCGAGAAACTGCTACCTGAATACCAAGCAGCTCCAGAAGTAACACGTAACCGTATGTACCTAGATACAATGGAAAAAGTGTACTCAAGCACATCTAAAGTCCTGATTGACTCTGAATCAAGCGGTAACTTGTTGTACCTACCAATTGATAAGCTAGGCGCTCAAGGTGGTTCTCAGTCGGGCACTCGCTCAACAAAGGCACCATCGACTTACGATCAGATTGAACTAGAAACTCAACCTGAACCAGCGTCGAGCTCTCAGTCTCGTTCAGATAGCTCACGTCAAGGGAGATACTAATAATGCGTAAATTAATGATCCCTGTATTGGTTGTTACGTTAGCTTTACTACTGATGTCAGTATTCGTGATTCCTGAAGGCGAGCGCGGTATCGTGATTCGTTTCGGTCGTGTATTGAAAGATACTAACGACATCTCTCGTATCCACGAACCAGGTCTACACTTCAAACTGCCATTGTTCGACCGTGTGAAAACTCTTGATGCACGTATTCAAACAATGGACGGCCGTTCTGACCGTTTCGTAACGTCTGAGAAAAAAGACGTGATCATCGATTCATACGTTAAGTGGCGTATCCAAGACTTCGGTCAATACTACCTAGCAACAGGTGGTGGTAACGCACTAACAGCAGAAGCACTTCTTGAGCGTAAAGTGACAGATGTTCTTCGTTCTGAAATCGGTTCTCGTGAAATCAAGCAAATCGTATCAGGTCCTCGTAATAACGATGTACTGCCAGATTCAGCTGATAGTGAAGAAGTGACAACAGTTGCTGCTGCTGAAGCCCTAGAGGTGGATGGTGAGCGTGACAAGATCATGGAAAACGTACTTGCAGATACTCGTGAAAGTGCGCTGAAAGACCTAGGCGTTGAGATTGTTGATTTCCGTATGAAGAAAATCAACCTTCCAGAC
Organism: Vibrio sp. Isolate22; assembly: GCF_022398115.1. NCBI lineage: Bacteria > Pseudomonadati > Pseudomonadota > Gammaproteobacteria > Vibrionales > Vibrionaceae > Vibrio > Vibrio sp. Isolate22. Next base: position 130,730 of record NZ_JAKEUW010000016.1, read on the forward strand.
AACATCAGTGACTCTATCTACAAGCGTATGCGTGCAGAGCGTGAGTCGGTTGCTCGTAAGCACCGTTCTCAAGGTCGTGAGCGTGCTGAAGTTATCCGTGCTCAAGCTGAGCTAGAAGTAGCAACAGTACTTGCTGAAGCTGACCGTACTGCTCGAGTAACTCGTGGTGATGCAGATGCAGAAGCGGCGAAGATCTACTCTGATGCATACAACAAAGATCCTGAGTTCTTTGGCTTTATGCGTTCACTGCAAGCTTACGAGTCATCATTTAGCGATAAGAGCGACATTCTAGTACTGGATCCGAAGACAGACTTCTTCCAATACATGAATCAAGCGAGCGGTGCTCCAGCGAAATAAGCTAAGTAGTTATTGAAGCAGCAAACGCTGAACTTTAATAACCAGTCACGCTAACACTTAAAAGGCTCCCACAATGGGAGCCTTTTTGCTTTTTAGAGTTCTGTTATTTTTCTTGCCTGAGCTGCTATGGGAGAGTGGTTGCTCGAACTATCTTCCAGCTAGCAATGCTAAGGAATTATGCATAGCAGCGACTCTGAGAAGTGACGATGTGAGTTAGTGATGTGTCATAAAGGCGATTACGGCACCAGCGACAACAAGGCAGCCACCAATGCGGCGCAATTGAGTATCGGGTTGCTCGCTTAGCTGAGCGACCATATTTCTCCAGCCATTTGGTGCGATTAATGGGCCAAGCCCTTCAACGATGAGAACAAGCCCAATTGCGAGCCAAATTGAATCAGACATGATGCTGCCTTATATCTATAAAAATATAATGATATCAGCATCTTTAGCGATCTGCCCTTCGTAATCGCTGTTTTATTTTTGTACAGCGTTAACGTTTATGAACAAAAAGTGACTGCAAGAAGTGTGATTCAGTGCTAGAATCCATTTTTAATTAGCAACAGAAATTGGAAAGATGGGAAATAACGTAGTCGTTCTAGGCACCCAATGGGGTGATGAAGGTAAAGGTAAAATCGTTGACCTTTTAACTGAAGATGCAAAATACGTGGTTCGCTACCAAGGCGGTCACAATGCAGGTCACACACTTGTAATTGACGGTGAAAAAACCGTTCTTCACTTAATTCCATCAGGCATCCTGCGCGATAACGTTAAATGTGTTATCGGTAACGGTGTTGTACTTTCGCCTGAAGCACTTCTTAAAGAAATGAAGCCTCTTGAAGAGCGCGGTATCCCAGTTCGCGAGCGTCTTTTCGTTTCTGAAGCTTGTCCTCTAATTCTTCCTTACCACATCGCTATCGACAACGCGCGTGAAATCGCTCGTGGCGCGAAAGCTATTGGTACAACTGGTCGTGGTATCGGTCCAGCTTACGAAGATAAAGTTGCTCGTCGCGGTCTACGCGTTGGTGACCTTTTCGATAAAGAAATGTTCGCTGAAAAACTAAAAGAAGTAATGGAATTCCATAACTTCCAACTAGAGCACTTCTACAAAGCTGAAACAGTAAGCTACGAAGATGTACTTGAGCAGTGCATGGGTTACGCAGATCTACTAACTTCAATGGTTATGGACGTAACTGACGAACTAGACGCAGCACGTAAGCGCGGCGACAAGATCATGTTCGAAGGCGCTCAAGGTACTCTACTAGATATCGACCACGGTACTTACCCATACGTAACTTCTTCTAACACGACTGCTGGTGGTGTTGCTGCAGGTTCTGGTTTTGGTCCTCGTCACATCGGTTACATCCTTGGTATTACTAAGGCTTACTGTACTCGTGTAGGTTCAGGTCCATTCCCGACTGAGCTATACGATGGCCTAGACAAGCAAGACCCAGTTGGTAAGCACCTAGGTGATGTTGGCCACGAGTTTGGCGCAACGACTGGTCGTCTACGTCGTACTGGTTGGTTCGATGCTGTTGCTATGCGTCGTGCAATCCAAATCAACTCTCTAACTGGTATGTGTCTGACTAAACTAGACGTTCTTGACGGCCTAGAAGAAATCAAGATCTGTACTGGCTACAAGATGGCTGACGGCTCTATCCTAGAAGTTTCTCCAATGGCTGCTGAGTCTTTCGAAGAAGCAACGCCAATCTACGAAACAATGCCAGGTTGGTCTGAAACAACATTTGGTGCTAAGTCAATCGACGCGCTTCCACAAGCTGCTCTTGATTACATCAAACGTATCGAAGACCTAACAGGTGTGCCAATTGATATCGTATCAACTGGTCCAGACCGTAACGAAACTATCATCAAGGTTCACCCATACAGCGCATAATGCCTGATTGAGTGATTACCACGGCACCTTTAGTGCTTTGATAATTAAATCGTTTTCTAAAAGCCGACTTTCTTAAGTCGGCTTTTTTATATTTGTAATCTGAGGGTGAAGCTTTCTGTGATGATCTTTTGAACGCCATCTGGCAAAATATTGCCCATTAGCGGCAAGTTTTGTCTAAAGCGATACGCTGAGTTGCCGATACAGATATCATAGTGAGTGAAATGTAATTGAGTTTGGGTTGCCCAAAGGTTCGATGCGTTTTTAAAACCGATAAAAGAGTGCAGGTATGAAGCTACGAATTGTGGCAGCTTCATTGATAATGGCGCTGAGCTCACCCTTGAGTCATGCAAATTTGGCTGATGTCGGGGAGCCGGTTCCAATATATACAGAAGCTGAACTGATTAATTTAATCGAGAATAATCAACACCTAGAGCGAGTGAAAGCTGATAAGTGCCAGTTAGTTGAAGATATCGTTGCTCGTGCAACGCGTATTAGCTTGCCTTCTTATGAGTTTTTATACGGCGATATGCTGGCGTGGGGCGTGTGTGTTCCTCAAGATGTAGAGCTTGGCCTTTACTATATGGAAAACGCGGCACACCAAGGTTTACCTGCAGCACTAGAGCAATTGGGTCGTTATTATTCTCGTGGAACCTTGGTTCAACAAGACCAAGAGCGTGCGATCCCATATCTGCGCGAAGCGGCCTCTCTGGGGAACCTGAGTGCCAGTATTCATCTAGCAGAGCTGTTGTTACGTGACTATGGCAGCCCGTTAGATTACGAAGATGCTTACCGCTGGTTATACAACTCAGTCACTGCAGACCAAAGACAACACAAGCGCATTACCGTATTGCGAAGTGGTCTGGAAAAGAGAATGCCAGACAATATTATCGCGCGAGCAAAACGACGCGACGTATTCTGGTAATACCGAGCTAGAAACCTGTAATGATTCCAGCACTCGTTGTTACAGGTCACAAGATATAAGAAGCCCCGCCTAATTGAATTAGTGCGGGGCTTTTTACGTTTAGATAGTCATGTGATTCGATAGCGAACTTATTGAACTACTTCACCTGATTCGATAACGGTTTCACGAACTACCTTGGTAAAGTCGAGTGCTTCCTGACGAATCTTATCTTCATCTACCGTTAGCATGTCGCGATCTTGCATTATGATCTTGCCATCGACGATCGTGTGACGAACATTGCCAGAGTTAGCTGAATACACCAGTGCTGAATACGGGTTGTAAACAGGAACCATGTTTGGTGCTTTAGTGTCGATCACTATGATGTCTGCTAGCTTACCAGCTTCAAGGGAGCCGATCTTATCTTCCATGTGTAGCGCTTTTGCTGCGCCCATTGTTGCCATGTCGATCACTTTGATCGGCGGCATTGCAGCACGATCTTTATTGACTAGCTTATGAACTTTCGCAACTTGGTTGAATTCATCGATAGTGCTCAGAGTGTTACCTGACATTGGGCCATCAGTACCTAAACCGATACGTACATTCTCGTCATACATCTGTAGTGCAGGTGATACGCCTTTTGCCGACTTGATGTTCGCACTCATGTTATGAGCGACACCCATATCCGATTTTTTAACAAGCTCAATGTCATGCTCATCAACTAGGATCATGTGTGCACCAACCAGGTTTTTGTTGAGTGCGCCAATGCTATCCATGTATTGAACCGGCGATAAGCCTTCTGAACGCTCTGCGATCTTCTCTACTTCACGGTGTGATTCAGCAAGGTGGATCATCACTGGAGCATCGAGCTCTAATGACAATTTAGAAATTTTCTGCAGGATTTCTGTGGTGTTGGTGTAAGGCGCATGTGGTGCAAATGCAGGGGTAATACGTGGATGATCTTTATATTCTTCAATAAAGTTCAACGCGTACTTGATACCTTCTTCGGCGTTAGCAGCATCGGCAACCGGGAACTTAATAACGGTTTCACCAAGGATGGCACGCATACCAATCTTATCGACGGTTTTTGCAACTTCATCCTCGAAGTAGTACATGTCGGCGTAAGTTGTCACACCGCCTTTGACCATTTCAACGTTACCTAGGTTAGCACCAATGCGCACCATATCGCGTGATACTAACTTCTTCTCTAGTGGGAAGATGTAGCGGTGTAGTCGGTCTGGTACATCATCAGCCAGTGAACGGAAAACCGTCATTGATACGTGGGTGTGAGTATTGATTAGACCTGGCATTACGATGTCGCCATCGACATCTAGCACTTGCTCAGCCTTGTATTGCTTTTCTAGTGAAGCATCGCCAACCGCAATGATTTTATTGTCTTTGACGACAACCGTTCCGCTCTCATAAACCGTTTTGTCTTGGTTCATGGTTAGAACCATCGCATCGGTAATCATTAGGTCAGCTTTTTCCATCGCAGAACTTGCGAATGGGAATAGCGCAAGGCTCGCCATTGCTGAAGCCAATAAGGTGCGTTTTAATTTCATATCAATACTCAGAACAGGAGTTGGTAAAAGTGTCTGGATAATAGTGCATTTCATTCATGAGGCAAACGTTTGTTTTATCGTTTGCGCAAAATTCTGATGGTAGTCCGTGACTATGAAGTGATGTTTCACAAAATGAAGATATGTATCAATCTGAGGTTATTTTCGGGTTTTCTAAAGCATATCTGTAGCTTACCTCTAGCATCGGATATACTAGGGGTATATACCTTCCTTGCTTAAGCAGGCCCGCCTATGTCAAAAAACACACCGATGTCAGAAAACACGACAGCTACCACTAACGTTGATCCTTTTGCCGATCGAGAGTCGAAGAATTACGACAACCCAGTACCAAGCCGTGAGTTCATTTTATCGTTTCTAACGGAAGCGAATATTCCAATGAACCGCAATGATCTATTCGAAGCGCTTGGCCTTGCAGGAGAGGAGCAATATGAAGGGCTACGTCGTCGTTTACGTGCTATGGAGCGTGATGGACAACTTGTCTTCACTCGTCGCCAATGCTACGCGCTACCTGAAAAGTTAGAGCTAGTGAAAGGTTACGTGATTGGTCACAAAGACGGTCATGGCTGGGTTCGCCCTGATGGCAGCAAAGGCAAGGATGACGATATTCTACTGCCGCACCATCAGATGAAAACCATCATGCACGGTGACTACGTGTTGGCTCAGCCAACGGACAATAGCAAGCGTGGCCGTCGTGAAGGTCGTTTAGTTCGCGTACTTGAAGAACGCACTACACCAATCGTTGGTCGTTTCTTCTTGGAGTATGGTCACTCTTATGTGGTTGCTGACGACTCACGTATCAGTCATGACATCCTTATCCCAACCGAGCATAAAGGCGGAGCTCGAATGGGTAATGTGGTTGTGATTGAAATTACTGACCGTGGCGGTCGCTCTCGTAACATGATGGGTAAGGTAACTGAAGTGCTTGGTGAGAACATGGCTCCGGGCATGGAAACCAAAATTGCGATTCATACCCACCAGATCCCAAATGAGTGGCCAGAAGCTGTTGATAAGCAAATTGCTAACTTGGGTGAGCATGTACCTGAAGAAGCAAAAGAAGGACGTGTTGACCTGCGTAAATTGCCATTGGTAACAATCGATGGTGAAGATGCACGCGACTTCGATGATGCGGTTTATTGTGAAGCGAAGAAAGGTGGAGGTTGGCGCCTATGGGTAGCGATTGCTGATGTTAGCTACTACGTTCGTCCTGATACTGCGTTAGATAAAGAAGCGATCAATCGTGGTAACTCGGTATACTTCCCATCGCAAGTTGTTCCAATGCTGCCAGAAGTGCTTTCTAATGGCCTATGTTCGTTGAACCCTCAAGTAGACCGTTTGTGTATGGTGTGTGAGATGACTATCTCAGACAAAGGCAAACTGTCTGGCTACAAGCACTATGAAGCGGTAATGAACTCTCATGCTCGCCTTACTTACAATAAAGTAGGCGCGATCCTAGATGGCAACGAAGAACTTCGTGAGCGGTACGCACAAGAAGTGCCGCATCTAGAAGAGCTGCACAGAATGTACAAAGTACTGAAGCAGACTCGTGACGAGCGTGGTGCAATTGAGTTTGAAACGGTAGAGACTAAATTCATCTTCAATGCGGATCGTAAGATTGACCGTATTGAACCCGTTGTTCGCAACGATGCACACAAGATCATCGAAGAGTGTATGATTCTGGCGAACATCGCGTCTGCATCTTTGGTGGAGAAAGCGAAAGAGCCATCGCTGTACCGTATTCACGAAACTCCAGGTGAAGAGCGTCTAGCAGGCTTTAAGGATTTCCTAAGTGAACTTGGTTTATCGCTAGATGGTGGTTTGTCTCCTTCACCAACGGATTACGCAAAGCTGATGCAGCAAATTAATGAGCGTGAAGATCGCGAGTTGATTCAAACCATGCTGCTACGTTCGATGAAGCAAGCAGTATACAACGCTGATAACGTAGGTCACTTTGGTCTAGCGCTAAAACGCTATGCTCACTTTACTTCGCCGATCCGTCGTTACCCTGACTTGCTACTGCACCGTGCGATTAAGTACCTTATTGCGAAAGAAGAGGGGCGTAACAGCGAACGTTGGACACCAACCGGCGGTTACCACTACACTTTCGATGAAATGGACTTCTACGGCGAGCAGTGTTCAATGACTGAGCGTCGTGCCGATGACGCCACTCGTGAAGTGAACGACTGGCTGAAATGTGAATACATGCAAGACCACGTCGGTGAAGTGATGGACGGTGTGATTGCCAACGTTACCGGTTTTGGTTTCTTTGTGCGTTTAACTGAGCTGCACATTGATGGTCTGGTACATATCTCAGCGTTAGCGAACGATTACTACCAATTTGATGCTGTTGGTCAGCGCTTGGTGGGTGAAAGCTCTGGCAACATCTACCGCTTGGGTGACTCGGTTAAAGTGAAGGTTTCTGCGGTTAACCTAGAAACTCGCCAAATTGATTTTGATTTGGAAGACACTGCTCGTCAGCCTCGTGGCAAAGGTAAAACCGCCAAGAAACGTGCTGCTGAAGCGATGAAAAAGGCGAAAAGTAAGAAACGCGCCGCAGTGAAGAGCAACAAACCGGGTGTCGCAGCTAAACCATTAGTTGAGCCAACTAAGCGACCAGATGGTAGTTCAGAAGCTTCTGAGAAAAAGAAAAAATCGCGTAATAAGACCGGTGCGGCGAAAGCTCGAGCGAAGAAAAAGCGCTCAGCAACGCGCAAGGCAAGGGCGGATAAGTCTTAGGACATCGCCAAGCGTTAACAACGAATGTAATACGGGAGTATCGGGCGTGAAACGCATACTCTCGAAATAAACAACGCAGAGCTGAATGCATCGGAGTTAGTGCCGTTCATCTCTGAGCAATAAGAGTAATTTGAGACAATGAGTAACGAATTTATTTACGGTATTCACGCGGTGAAAGCTGTACTAGAAAAAGATCCAGCACGTTTCATTGAAGCGTATGTGCTGAAAGGTCGTCAAGACGAGCGCCTTTTGCCATTGCTGAATCAGCTACAACAGTTTGGTGTATCCATTCAACAGATGGGCCGTAAGCCGCTGGATGACAAAGCACAAGGTGCAAACCACCAAGGTATTATCGCTAAGGTGAAGCCTGCTAAGCAGCTTAACGAAACTCACCTAGACGACATCCTAGCTCAACACGAGCAGCCATTGCTGTTGGTTCTCGATGGCGTAACAGACCCTCATAACCTAGGTGCTTGTCTGCGTAATGCTGATGCGGCTGGTGTTGCTGCGGTTATCGTGCCTAAAGACCGCTCTTCTCCATTAACAGCAACAGTTAGTAAGGTTGCATGTGGTGCTGCTGAAACAGTTCCTCTAGTACGCGTAACCAACCTAGCTCGCACAATGCGTGCTCTGCAAGAGCAAGGTGTATGGTTTGTAGGTACAGCAGGCGAAGCGACGCACGATATCTATCAAGCGAAGCTAACCGGCCCTCTTGCAGTGGTAATGGGTGCAGAAGGTGACGGTATGCGTCGTCTAACGCGTGAAACCTGTGATGACCTCATCAAAATCCCGATGGCTGGTAGCGTATCAAGCCTGAACGTGTCAGTGGCTTCTGGTATTTGTCTGTTTGAAGCGGTACGTCAGCGTCTAGCGCAGTAAATTACTAATTGAATTGATTTATTTCTAACGCCCACCACATGCTGGTGGGCGTTTGTTTAAGGGCATAGAGTCAGAAATCGAAAGAACCACGGATGGTAAGGGGCTGTTGCTCTTTCGTGGTTGAATTTTGTTCGAGATAAAATCGTTTTAGGCGCGGCGAAGAGTATGTAGCCTAGTCATTCTAAGCAAATATTCTTCAACAAAGCACAAAATGATTTTTGCGGGGGCGCCTAGCTCGAACCCTTCGGGCAGCCTTTGTGGTTCATTTCTACTGCGTTATCGGCTTTTTATGTAGGCTAGCTACACGTCAAAGCCTCTGTCTTGTATAAATTTCCCACAAAGAGCTGCAAAAGCCAGCTCGAAAGATTAACAGCCCCTAAATGGCGAAAGAAAAACTGTTTCATTATTCGCCAAATACCACTTGCCAATACAGGGTTCTTTCTATAATATTTGCCGTCCTTAAAACTCGGTCATTTATCTTTAGTTCCTTGCTTCCTCTGGACGACCGAGCCATTCGTGGAAGCTAATAATCCGTAAGGAGCAACCAAATGCGTCATTACGAAATCGTATTCATGGTTCACCCTGATCAAAGCGAGCAAGTTGCTGGCATGATCGAGCGTTACACTGGTTCTATCACTGAAGCTGGCGGTACTATCCACCGTCTAGAAGACTGGGGTCGTCGTCAAATGGCTTACCCAATCAACAAGCTTCACAAAGCTCACTACGTTCTTATGAACGTTGAAGCTGGTCAAGAAGTGATTGACGAGCTAGAAACTGCTTTCCGTTTCAACGATGCAGTTCTACGTAACATGATCATGCGCACTAAAGGCGCTGTGACTGAGCAATCTATTATGCTTAAGCAAAAAGAAGAGCGTGCAGAGCGTGCTCCTCGTCGCGAAGAGCGTACAGAAGCTAAACCAGAAGCAGCTGCTGAGTAATTCTTTTTTGGCTTAATGCCTTAAAAAATTCTCAACTTGTTTTAAGTCTTTCACCACTTCCTAAGTTTTGAAAGGCTGCATTATTAAATTTAAGATCAGGAGATAGCCCATGGCTCGTTTCTTCCGTCGTCGTAAATTCTGCCGTTTCACTGCAGAAGGCGTACAAGAGATTGACTACAAAGACGTAGCAACTCTTAAAAACTACATCACTGAAGCTGGTAAAATCGTTCCTAGCCGTATCACTGGTACAAGCGCTAAGTACCAGCGTCAACTAGCTCGCGCTATCAAGCGTTCTCGTTACCTAGCTCTACTACCGTACACTGACAAGCATCAGTAATCGGTAATAGTTAATAATAGTTTAAGAGGACTAAGATAATGCAAGTTATTCTACTTGATAAGATCGGTAACCTAGGTGGCCTTGGCGACCAAGTAAACGTTAAATCTGGTTACGCTCGTAACTTCCTTATCCCACAGGGTAAAGCAGTTATGGCAACTAAAGACAACGTTGCTATGTTCGAAACTCGTCGTGCTGAACTAGAAGCTAAAGTTGCTGAGCAACTAGCTGCTGCTGAAGCTCGTGCAGAGAAAGTTAACGCTCTAGAAGGCGTTTCTATCGCTTCTAAAGCTGGTGACGAAGGTAAACTATTCGGTTCTATCGGTACTCGTGACATCGCTGACGCTATCACAGCGGCAGGTGTTGCAGTAGCTAAGAGCGAAGTACGCCTACCTGAAGGCGCTCTACGTAACATCGGCGAATTCGAAGTAAGCATCCAACTTCACTCTGAAGTTTTTGCTACTGCGAAAATCGCTATCGTTGCAGCTGAGTAATTTCAGTACCAAGACGAATTCTTTCTTTATGAAAGTTTTAAACACCAGCTTCGGCTGGTGTTTTTTTATGTCTGGAATATAGGAAAGGGTAAGGGAGGGTTACAGTAGGTAAAAAGCTTACTATGATCAAAAAGCTCTGATGGCTGAACAAACAGCCATGGAAATTAGAATTGGAACAAAAGGTTTATGGAGAGAACTGAGTCTTCTTTATCTAGCCCCTCGGGTACCTTATCGTGGTACTGGCGAGAGTGTGCAATCTTCAGCGCGATATTGTCAGTAATATCGTTGATAGCTTCTAACTCAGTATCGAACTTCAAGTTACTGTGACCAGACACCAATGTTACATCGGCTTTTAGCTGCAAATTCTTCAACACCTGCCAAGACGTATTCACGTTGCCACGGAAAATCGCTTCTTCAACGATCTCTGGGAATATGATGTCATCATCGTCGATTTCATCGAGGTTTGGCTCTTGGTAGCGGAAACCCGGGCCCACTTCGACTTCCAATACAAACTCTTCGGTATTAGAAAACTGGTAACCCAGACCGCTCGAAACGGTGTAGTCCTTAAAGTAAGCACTGTAGCGTGAATCGACGCCTTTGAAACTGCCGTAAAGATAGGTTTTAGGGCTTAACTTGTAGTCACTCTGAGCTGTGTAAGTCGATTGCCTTTTATCTTCTTCGCCATCTTTATAGAGGTTGTAGTATTTCCATTCGCCACTGGTTCTGTGGCGGCCAGCCGTGTATTCACCGTTTAGGCGTGCGTTTAGAGAGCGTGAATCGGAGTTACCAGTATGCGACTGATATCCAAATTCGACTTCAGTTTTTAGTGGGCTTGGCAGTTCAGTTTCACTCGTATCACTTGGTGCGATATCCATATCTTTTTCTTCAGGTGCTGGTGCAACGACGATCGGCTCAGCAGTAGGTTCTGGAACTACTATCGAGTCGAGGATTGCATCAACATCGGTTTTAGCATCATCAGCTAAAGCCATCGGAGCGCTCAGGAGACCAGTGCTTAGAAGACCAGTGCTCAGAGCCAATAGTTTGGACACGCATACCTCAGTTATACAGTGAATGAATGGCGAGATCGTAATGCTACCCTTGGTTAATTCCGTCAGCAATAAGTAAATTCTTCCTGAAGAATAAAACAAACTCATAGGATCGGATTACAAATGAGTGTTCTTGGGTATAATGAACGATCATTATTAGTTATTGAGTGTAGTCATAGTGGATACCAAAAGTCAGAAATCAGCCAAAGATCAGGTGGACGCCATCAAGGTCCCGCCACATTCATTAGAAGCTGAGCAATCTGTTATTGGCGGTTTGTTATTAGATAACGAACGCTGGGATACGGTTGCTGAAAAGGTTGTGGCCAAAGACTTTTATAGTCGTCCTCACCGTCTGATCTTTGAAGCGGTAAAAGATATCCTTGAAGAAAGCTCTCCTCTGGATCTTATTACACTCTCTGAACACTTAGAGCTGCGTGAGCAACTTGAAGAAGTGGGTGGCTTTGCCTACCTTGCTGACCTAGCTAAGAACACGCCAAGTGCGGCTAACATTAACGCTTATGCGGATATCGTGGCTCAGCGTGCATTGGTCCGTAGCCTGATCGGTGTGGCGAATGAGATTGCTGATTCTGGTTACGATCCACAAGGTCGTACATCAGAAGACCTGCTCGACCTTGCTGAGAGTAAAGTATTCGCTATTGCGGAAGGTCGTGCGAGTGAAAACGAAGGCCCTCAAAACGTAGACAGCATTCTTGAGAAGACGCTAGAGCGTATCGAAATCTTGTACAAAACTCCGCAAGACGGTGTGACAGGTGTTGATACTGGCTTTAATGACCTCAACAAGAAAACCGCCGGTCTACAAGGTTCTGATTTAATCATTGTGGCGGCACGTCCATCGATGGGTAAAACCACCTTTGCGATGAACTTGTGTGAAAACGCGGCGATGAAACAAGACAAGCCAGTGCTTATCTTCTCTCTAGAGATGCCAGGCGAACAGCTGATGATGCGTATGCTTGCATCCCTGTCTCGAGTGGACCAAACCAAAATTCGTACCGGTCAACTTGATGACGAAGACTGGGCACGTATCTCTTCGACCATGGGTATCCTCATGGACAAGAAGAACATGTACATTGATGACAGCTCTGGCCTAACGCCAACCGAAGTACGTTCTCGTGCGCGTCGTATTGCTCGTGAACATGATGGTCTTTCAATGATCATGATCGACTACCTTCAATTGATGCGTGTACCTTCACTGTCCGATAACCGTACCCTTGAGATCGCCGAGATTTCACGTTCCCTTAAAGCGCTAGCGAAAGAGTTGAACGTTCCAGTTGTGGCACTTTCTCAGCTTAACCGTTCCCTAGAGCAACGTGCCGATAAACGCCCAGTTAACTCGGACTTGCGTGAATCGGGCTCGATTGAGCAAGATGCCGACTTAATCATGTTTATCTACCGTGATGAAGTTTATAACCCAGACAGCTCACTGAAGGGCATCGCTGAAATCATTATCGGTAAGCAACGTAACGGTCCAATCGGTTCGGTTCGTCTGACATTCCAAGGGCAACACTCCCGTTTCGATAACTATGCAGGTCCTGCATTTGATGACGAGTAATCGCTAATGACGTATATGAAAGCGGCGACCGCGAGCATTGATTTAAATGCGCTTGAGCACAACCTGAACCAAATTAAGTCGAAAGCCCCGCAGTGCAAAGTGATGTCTGTTGTCAAAGCCAATGGCTATGGTCACGGCTTACTGCACATTGCTAAGCACTCTAAAAGCTCTGATGCCTTTGGTGTGGCTCGAATTGAAGAAGCACTGCAGCTGCGTGCTGGTGGTATTGTTAAACCTATTTTGTTGCTCGAAGGCTTTTACTCTTCGGGCGATTTACCGATTCTTGTCACTAATAACATTCAAACGGTGGTGCATTGCGAAGAGCAATTAAGCGCGCTAGAGAATGCTGACTTAGAAACACCGGTCGTGGTGTGGCTAAAGGTCGATAGTGGCATGCACCGCTTGGGCGTTCGTCCTGAGCAATACCAAGATTTCGTTGAGCGTCTGCATCAATGTGCGAATGTGGCTAAGCCTCTTCGTTACATGAGCCACTTTGGTTGTGCTGATGAGCTGGATAGAACGACTACGGTAGAGCAGACGGAATTGTTCTTGTCTCTTACTGATGGTTGTGAAGGTGAGCGTTCACTGGCAGCTTCTGCTGGTTTGTTGGCTTGGCCTGATAGCCACCTTGATTGGGTACGCCCTGGTATCATCTCTTACGGTGTATCGCCGTTTGTTGATAAATCAGCACAAGAGCTTGGCTTTATGCCAGTGATGACCCTTACCTCTCACCTGATTGCCGTTCGTGATGTTAAAGCAGGTGAAAGCGTGGGCTATGGTGCTAACTGGACCAGTGAGCGTGACACTAAAGTGGGTGTTATCGCGATTGGTTACGGTGATGGCTACCCTCGAACTGCCCCTAACGGCACACCTGTGTTTGTGAATGGCCGAAAAGTGCCTATTGCAGGCAGAGTATCTATGGACATGTTAACGGTTGACCTTGGTCCTAATGCTCAAGATAAAGTCGGTGATGAAGCGACACTTTGGGGCAAAGAGTTACCTTCAGAGGAGGTCGCAGAACATATCGGCACGATTGCTTACGAGTTAGTTACCAAGCTTACCTCGCGTGTAGCTATGGAATACGTGAAGTAGCTATGGATTCAGTACAGTAAATGGTGTTCAAGCGAACCAATCGACACCTAGTGTTGTCAGCAATGGCATTACTAGGTGTGAGCTTTTCTTCTTCAGCCCTGAGTGAAGAAAAAGACTCTGCCTTTGTCCCTTTCTACTTCAGCACTGAAACCATGGGTAATACCTTTGGGGTTGCTGGTGTCGCAAAGGGTGTTTGGCAACCTCAAGCCGCTTTGTTTGGTATGGCGCTGTATTCAGATAAAGACAGCTACGTCGGTTTCCTATCTGCTTTTAACTTTGCATTGTCTGAGAACGTACTGTTCAGTACTCAGATGTACCAAGCTCGTTTTAACGAAAACCCGTATTACATTGGTTCCCAAGGCGATAACGATTCATCAATTGATGACAAAACCATTGCTGATGGCTTGGAAGAGAACTATCAGTTTGAGTTTAAGTATCTGTTGCCATGGGGCAATGTTGCTGAGCATGGTTTATTAGGTGCGTTTCAACCAATCAAAGATGTGAACTTTGCTTCGCCGGTTGAGTCGGGTGTCAGCTCGATAATCTTTACGCCTTTTTATACTTCCCGTGAGTTGGAGGGTTTAAATAATAGTGAAGAGGCGACAGGCTTTAGTTTGGCGTTTGATTGGGATAATCGTGATAGCACGCGTAACCCAACCAAGGGTTCTCATACCAATCTTGAGTTCACTACCGGCGCTGAAAGTTGGTCTAACGACGACTTATGGCTGAAGTGGACATTTCAAAACAGTCAGTACTTTGCTTTAGGCCCGTTAGGTGATGTGTTTGATCAGCAAGTCTTAGCATTTGATTTCTATACTGCAGATACACCGACTTGGGATAACTGCACGGGGCAAGACTGCGCTCGCCCACCAGAAACGGAACAGGCGCGGTTAGGTGGTTTATACCGTTTAAGAGGTTATACCGGGGGGCGTTATCATGGACGTTCTGCAGTTCATTACTCAGCAGAGTATAGGGTGATTCCAGATTGGCAACCACTGGACGATATTCCACTGATTAACTACTACGACTTACCTTGGTGGCAGTGGGTAGCATTTGCCGAAGTCGGGCGCGTTGCCGATGAGTACGATATCAAAACACTGCATACCGATATGAAGTGGAGTTTGGGCGGCGCGGTTCGCTTCCAAGTCGAAGGTATTGTTGTTCGTGCTGAATTAGCACGAGGCGGCGATGAGGGGACCTTTAGGGTTATGATAAACCAGCCCTTCTAAAGCTTTTTGCCTATAGTAGGCTAAATGCTATTTTCATAAGAGTGGTTGTAGAAATACACCACTCTTTTTTTATTAAGAAGGCATTGCTTTTATCAAAAAGACCTAGCTTTTAAGCAGCCTACTCCCCCTGAATCGTAGCAACCACAGTGCGGCTACCACCGTAGTCTCGGTGCTCCCCTAAGTAAATGCCCTGCCATGTTCCTAAAGCTAAACGACCATTGGTGATCGGAATTGTCACACTGTTGCCAAGTGTCGATGCTTTAATGTGAGCTGGCATATCATCATCACCTTCATAAGTGTGTTTGTAGTAGGGTGCTCGTTCGGGCACAAACTTGTTGAAGTGTGACTCCATATCACTACGGACGGTCGGATCGGCGTTTTCATTGAGCGTTAAGCTGGCAGAAGTATGCTGAATAAATAGATGTAATAAACCAACAGATAAAGAGTTCATCTCGTGTATCTGTTGTTCAATTTCATCAGTAATGAGATGAAATCCACGCTTTTGTGCATTTAGGTGTATAGTCTTCTGAATCCACATACGCCATCCTTTATAATGTATTTGGAAAAAAAGTGGTTTGAGGCTATCTTTTGAACTTGAATTTATCAGGTCTCGCTCACATTTAATTATGTTAGAGCCAGAGTCTGTACCGATTCCTGTCTCAGGAAATCTAATCCTGATTTATCTCAAGGTACAGCTCTTCATATACGGCATAATACGTCGTGAAAAAAAATTACAAAGAATCTTTCAGTGGTGACGCGGTTTGGTCATCACAGAAAAATATAAACTTTCGCCTAATCGGGGGTTCTATTCATCACCCAGGTGACGTTTAGAATAAAACCTACAGTAACATCGGGATAGATACCATGTTGAAAAATATCAACCCAACGCAAACACAAGCGTGGAAAGCTCTAACAGCTCATTTTGAGTCTGCTCAAGATATGGATATGAAAGAGCTTTTTGCTCAAGATGCAAAACGTTTCGAGAGCTTTTCTACTCGTTTCGGTTCAGACATCTTGGTCGATTACTCTAAGAACCTAATCGACGCAGAAACGATGCAGCACCTATTTGCTCTTGCAAACGAGACTGAAGTTAAGACTGCAATTGAAGCGATGTTCAGCGGTGATGCAATCAACAAGACTGAAGGCCGTTCAGTACTTCACACTGCATTGCGTAACCGTAGCGACAAGCCAGTAATGGTTGATGGCAAAGACGTAATGCCAGCAGTTAACGCTGTACTAGCAAAAATGGAACTGTTCACACACCGCATCGTTTCTGGTGAGTGGAAAGGTTACACAGGTAAAGAGATCACTGATGTTGTGAACATCGGTATCGGCGGTTCGGATCTTGGTCCATACATGGTGACTGAAGCACTAACGCCATACAAAACTCGCCTAAACATGCACTTCGTTTCGAACGTAGATGGTACGCACATCGTTGAGACGCTTAAGTCTCTGAACCCAGAAACAACACTATTCCTAGTAGCATCAAAAACATTCACGACTCAAGAAACAATGACGAACGCACACTCTGCACGTGATTGGTTCCTAGCAGAAGCAGGTGATGAAGCGCACGTTGCTAAGCACTTCGCTGCGCTATCGACTAACGCAACTGCGGTAGCTGAGTTTGGTATCGATACTGATAACATGTTCGAATTCTGGGACTGGGTTGGTGGTCGTTACTCACTATGGTCTGCGATCGGCCTTTCTATTTCTCTTTCTGTAGGCTTCGATAACTTCGTTGAGCTGCTAGAAGGTGCTCACGAAATGGATAACCACTTTGCTTCAACTGAGTTTGAAAGCAACATTCCAGTAATCCTTGCGCTTATCGGTATTTGGTACAACAACTTCCACGGCGCTGAGTCAGAAGCGATTCTACCTTACGACCAGTACATGCACCGTTTTGCGGCTTACTTCCAGCAAGGTAACATGGAATCAAACGGTAAGTTTGTAGACCGTGAGGGTAACCCAGTAGAGTACCAAACAGGTCCTATCATCTGGGGTGAACCAGGTACAAACGGCCAGCACGCTTTCTACCAACTGATTCACCAAGGTACTAAGCTGATCCCATCAGACTTCATCGCACCTGCAATCAGCCACAACCCAGCATCTGATCACCACCAGAAGCTAATGTCTAACTTCTTTGCTCAAACTGAAGCACTAGCATTCGGTAAGACAAAAGAAACGGTAGAGGCTGAATTCCTAGCGGCTGGCAAAACTGCAGAAGAAGTGGCTGAACTAGTACCTTTCAAAGTGTTTGAAGGTAACCGCCCAACGAACTCTATCCTTGTTAAGCAAGTTACACCTCGCTCTCTGGGTAACCTAATCGCGATGTACGAGCACAAGATCTTCGTTCAAGGTGTTATCTGGAACATCTTCAGCTTCGACCAATGGGGTGTAGAACTTGGTAAGCAACTAGCAAACCAAATTCTTCCAGAGCTTGCTGATGACGCAGAAGTGACATCTCACGATAGCTCAACGAACGGTCTAATCAACGCATTCAAAGTACTTAAAGCTTAATTGAGTTGATAGCATAAAAGTAAACGCCGACCTTAGGGTTGGCGTTTTTGTATCTGTAGAGCAAGTAATGATTAAATCGCAGGTAATAAAAAAGGCTGATGTATCGACGCCAGCCTTCTAAATATTTTGCAGTAGTTACTTCTATTCGAAACAGATCTCGATGAAGGCATTACCCCACTGAGATGAGAAAGGCATGATGATAATTGCGCCTTCGCATTTGTGACGAATAGTGTGGCCTTTACCAGAAACCACAATCGGTGTTGCCATATCGAAGTCGAAGCCGCTTTCCGCAAGAATACGTTTTGCACCACCAGTTACCATGTTGGTGATCTCACCAACCATGTCGGTTACTTCTTCGTTCAAACCGTTTGGTCGCTCACCAAGCATGTTTTCCATGATTTCCAGAGCCAGACCTTCATCAAAGGTAATCGACATTGAACCACGTGATTGTGGACCAACCATACCAATTAAACCAGATACATCACCACGAGCGATTTCATCTTTCTTAACTCTTGGTTTTTGTGGCTTCAACTCTAGAGAAGCCATCGTTTTTAGAACGTTCATCAAAGAAGCTAAAAACGGGTTTACAAATTCAGCGCGCATAATGTTCTTCTATAATCTTATTCTTTCATTTCGGAGGAGCAAGACTGGCAAATGCCATGCGATTCAATGACGTGGTTGGTCAATTGAAAGCCATGCTTCTCAGCGTTACTCGCGAGCAGAGTCACAAGGGAATCGTCTTGTAGTTCTACCACTGTGCCACATTTATCGCAGATCAGTAGTTGGGAGAAATGTTTGTTGGCATTACAAGAACAGCAGCATATAAAGCTATTGGTTGACTCAACTCTGTGAATGAAACCTTGCTCCAACAAGAAATCCAAAGCGCGATATACGGTAGGTGGCTTGGCTTGCGGCTCACTGACTTTCAATTGCTCTAATAATTCATAAGCACTAGAGGCTTTCTTATTAGAGAGGATGAGCTCAAACACTCGCTTTCTTTGAGGCGTTAATCTAACGCCACGCGATGCGCATATCCCTTCAACTTGCTCTATTAATGTGTGGTCCAAATTCTTCACCATTCAATCGGACATCCTTAAACAAACCCTATTCTCAGGTTATTTCGGCTAAGGAGCCATTGATTTCTATTAAAGTCAGGTACAGAGCGTATTGTGACCCACGACTTTGAATAAGACAAGGTAACTCAAAATGACATTGTGACTCAAGGCATAACTGATTAGTGAGGCTGAATTAGAGATCTGGTGAATGATTTATAAAAAAGTGTGAGGCAAAGTTCATATAGCACAAACAGAGTATAGCCTTTACAATAGCCGACTTTGCTTTTGCTGGGTATTCCAGTATCTTTGTTTGACTCGCTACTAGGGTACTTTGCCATGACACATTCATGTAGGTTGTCTGTCGCTCCAATGCTCGATTGGATTGATTAAGCAGCCTTAGCAAGGGCTGAGCGAGTTTGAGGGGTACTATAGGAGTACCGCACTCCATAAATTACTTCTACGTGTTACATTCTCTGTCCTGACCAAACTACTTCGCCAATAATCTGAAAATCTTCATTCTTCAAATCATCTTTGAGTAATTCCCAGTTTTCATAAGTAGGGTTATCACTTACCACTTTGATCACCTTTGGCATGAACTGAAGTCTCTTAACCATCAGCTGACCATCAAAGCGAAATACATAAACACCATCTCCAGAAAACTCATCAACTTTATGAACCATGACTAAAGCTTGGTTTTTTAGTGTTGGTGCCATGCTATCGCCTCTAACAGGCATCAAGAAAACTTCATTAGGGTTAACGCCAATGCTTTTGCTTATGAACTTTTCACTAAAAACAATTTCAGTCGACTTCTCTTCTCGTTCGACAAGTGCGCCATGTCCTGCACTAACTTCCACATCATAGAAATTTAGAGTGACATACCCTTTGGGTGTCCCAAAACCGTCTCGCTCTTGCGCTATCTCTTCAGCTTTAAGAAAAATATTTTCAGGGATTTTTTCGCGTGATCGCCATGTTCTAACTGTGGATGGTGAAACACCTAAAGCCTTTGATAAATCTGTAATTTTTGCCGTTTTTGTAAGTTGCTTAAGTTCTGTGATTTGTTCGTCGATAGTCTTCAAAGGGCACCTCTATTAAAATAAAAGCGTTGCAATAGCGTCTCATCGTTAATATTATTCAATCGCTTTAGGGACGATTAGGACGGTTTTGAATCGCTTAGAGTCTCATTTTGTTGCTTAGATAATAGATTAATAGGTGAGCTATGAATACAAACTTTGCGTTATTAGCCCGTTTTGGAAATCCAACGGTAGAGTTGAAACAAGTTAGCCAAGAGTTTTTTGGAATTACCTCAAGAACAGCCGAGCAAAGAGCGAAAGCTTGTGATTTCCCCGTCCCTACCTTTAAGTTGCGCGATTCAGAACGTAGCCCGACCTTAATCAAAATTGATGACTTAGCTGCCTATATCGACAAGCGATATGAGCAAGCTAAAACCGAATGGCAATCAGTGAATCTTTAAGGGGGACTTATGATAAATACCAACCAACTCAAACAAGACTTCAAACGTTTACGCTTAGTTATCAGAGGGAAAGCGTCAGCTTACACTGCCTTTAGTCTTGGGCAGAAATATCCCTATTATTCTGCTCTGTACTTCGCGGCATATGAAGCTGAGTTAAAGAATGACAAGTTCCCACTACGATTAAGGCTAGAGCATTTCCGTGAAACGGGACTAATCGTTGCCGTTCAAAACTTTGCTTAGGGGGGCGTTATGACCGTTTCTGACCCTATCCACCTACCTTGCCCCGATATGCTTGGCATGGTTGACCCAAAGCCGGAGCTACGCGAACGCTCTATCTTCTTGCTAGATAAATTACGCGAGAAACACGGCTTGTCTAAGCGCTCAAAGCGCAAAGCAAAGCCGATGAACTACGTTTGCACAAATCATTCGTGTGCGGGGCTGTAATGAACGAACAAGTGGCGATAGATGCGCTTGCTAGCATGGAAGCTAAAAGTGAAGCAGGGGACATTCCTCGTTACTCTGCGTTCACTAAACGCTTCTTTCCTCGCTTACCTAAAATCGTGCGTAATGATGTGAAGCGCAAAATTGTGCAGCGTAAGCAGCGTCAAAACCCTACCAAAGAGAATTTGATACTCGCGGCAGAAGACGCGGTGAAGTTTGGACTGAAAAGAGCGCACTTCATTGAGGATAAATTTCCGTTTGTCGATAGTCGCGCCAAGAGCCGAACTCAACCTTTAAGCCACGATATTTTGATGCGTGATGATGCTGTCAGCGAACTAGCAAAAGAGTTCGCTGATAAATGTGCGTTAATGCTTACTGAAGAAAGCCAACCTGAAGTATTCAAAAGCTTTTTAGATGCGATAGAGCATGTTTACCAATTGCAGTCAGCCGAACTAAAAACAATTCATGTTAATGCGCCACAAGTGAACCTAAAAAAGCGCGATAAGAAACCGGAAGAGCTAGAGCAAGACCTACAGGTCGCGGTACTCAAGATGCAATCTGAATCTTGGATTGAGGGACGCTTGTTACACCTCCGAGCGCAATACATTGAGTATTCACAAATCACGCTTGAGCGTGTGGGGCAAGGTAAACACCAGTCCCCAGTGATTAGTGCGTTGTCATTCGCTAACTGGAAACAGAAACAACGTGATGCTAAAGCATTTCTTGAAACCATGGCGGTGATGAATAACGAGACGGGCGAATCGTTCAACCTTGAAGATGTGATCAAGCGAACCACTGCAAACCCAGAAAATCGTCGTATTGAAATGATGGTGCGCTCTCGTGGTTTCGAAGAGCTGGCTCAAGACTTGGGCTATACCGCACTGTTTATTACTTGGACGCTGCCGAGTAAATATCACCGAGTCTCTAAAAATTGGAAAGGGGCGAGTATCAAAGATGGTCACCAAGTTCTTATGCAGCAGTGGGCTTTAGGTCGTGCCTTGATAGCTAAGGAAGATATTCATTATTTTGGGTTTCGAGTGGCTGAGCCACATAAGGACGCGACTAGCCATGCTCACTACTTTCTATTTTGCTCACCTGACGACAAAGATTTGATAATCAAAACCTTAAAGTCGTGCGCGATCTCTGAGGATAGGTTCGAGCTTGGATCTGATATTTCGCCTCGCTTTGATGTGAAAGAGGCTGATCCGAAAAAGGGTGGGGCGACTGCCTACATTGCTAAATACGTATCGAAAAACATCAATGGAAAGCACATGCCTGAGAGCGAGGGTGAAGAATCTGCTTATCGTGCTCGCGCTTGGGCTTCCACTCATCGCATCCGCCAATTTCAGCAATTTGGTGGCAAACCTGTGTCCCTTTGGCGAAACCTACGCAGGGCAAAACCGGAACAGACCATGATAGACCCAAAGCTCGAAGAGCTGCGCCAAGCGGCAGATTCTTCGAAGTGGTCGCTGTTCTGCCAATTGGCTGATAGTGCAAAAGTTGCCTACCAATCGAAACAAAACCAATACGGTGAAACAACCAAAAAGGTGATCGGCTTTTCTTGGCTCGGTCGTCTTATCGAAACATCTAGCGAGTGCTATTCGCTCGTTAAGAAAAAAGACGTGAAGCGTCTTCAAGAGGCGCGGAGCGTCTCACCTTGGAGCACTGAAAATAACTGTAACTCTCCCTTAGTTGAACATCTTCAACGCGCGACCGGATGGAGCGTAGAGGGAGTCCAATGCTTGATATCACCGCTGATGCGGGGAGCCAAAGTTCAAATTGATAAATACACGAGTATCAGTTTTAGAAACAACCGTCTGATTGTGTATTAAACCATTGCCAACGATGTGAATCAGGGGCGAAACACTTAACAACGTCGTGAGACAGAGGATTGAAATGAAAATACTATCGCTTGAAGAGTGCCAGAGAGATTTAGCCGCTTTGGATGCGGCTGACAAGCTAACGAATAACATGAAAGTGGAAATCGACCGCTTCAAAGAAATGGATACCAGCAAGCTCATGAAAAAAGCCGTGGGAATGCTGATGGGTGGCAACTTATCACTGGAGGCGTTAGGGCTTCCCGTCAATTTATTTGAGCAATTAGAGCAGCTCGAAAAACTCAATGGAGTGGCGCGAAGTAAATACCGCGCTGTCGTTGTTGCTAACCAAGAAAAGCTTAGTGAAGTGGAGAGCGTTGAGGTGAAACATGGCTAAATATGAAAATCCTATTCGTGGGTATATTTCCTGTCCTGTTTGCCAGTCTGCCGCCACTACTCACCAAGTGGGTGAGGGACAATTGATTGCGTCTGGTGAGCCACCAAAGAACAGTCGTAACATTGGGCTCATGTATTACCGTTGCCCTGAGTGCGGTAATAGTTCGAATAGTAAAAAGGTTACGGAGTTCATCAAAGCAAATTCCGTCGCAGAGTTAAGCGAACTTAAACCGAACTCAACCGAAAAAGGTTCGGTTATTGAGTCTGATTTGATAACTGAGCCTAACCCTACCGATGCAATTGGGTTAACCGAATCGGTGCAAGTGGATGAAGTCAGTAAAGACGAGGTTTCTAACCGAGAGGTAACCGAAACGGTCGTAACTGAAAAAACAGAAAGTCCCCTAAGTAAATTCCCTTTTAAACGAGTATTCGCGGGGTTAGCGTCGTTTATCTTCATCATTTGGGCGGTGTCTCAATTGCTACCGAAAGCCCCAACCAAGCAAACGCAAGGGGGGGAGCATGGAGCAAGCTAACGAAACCTTACCAGGTGAGCAAATTGAACTGGATGATTGGGGGGACTTTGGCTCCGTTATTAATCAGCTTGAAGAACAAGAGAAAACCGATAGCGATTTGATTGGTTTAACCGAGTCAGCTGAGGCGCAAACCGAAGATAAAACTCAGGCTATGGCGGGCTTACTGAATATTTTGTTTGCCTTAACTGAGCAAGCGACCTCCATCATTTCAGGGGTTGAATTTGAGTTTGACGGTAAAGGTAAACAAGCGGTGATGGATGCTGCTGAGCCTGTCTTTGCAAAACACGGTAATGCATTTATGGGCGTGTTTGGGGATTACATCGAAGAGGCAACTCTATTGCTTGCGGTTCTTGGTTTGATTTATGCCTCTAAAAAGCAATTGGTAATGTTGCAACAATCAAAGGAGGTGGACGGTGAAAAAGCTGAAGCCCCTAGCTCTACCGAACCCCGTTAACTCGAACCCGTCGCATGATGCCGAGCACACGATTTATGTGGCGGGAACGGGTGGAGGTAAAACCTCAGCTGTTAAGCATTTGGGACTAGTCCCAAAAACGGCTCAAGTGGTCTTCTTTGACCCCTACACCAACTACGCAGGAAGCAAGTTCCAAGGTCAAATGTGTCACGGCACTTCATCACGTTTAACCTTTGTCAAAACACTCATTATGGCGCGTCGTCGTGGTGGGTCGTTTAAGCTGGCTTATATCCCCAAGAACGGGGCAACTGGCGATGAATTAGAGTTCTTTGCATCGGTGGTGTGGTCGGTGGGTAATGGTCGAGCCAGTAAGCTTTATACCGTTATCGAAGAATTAGCCTCATGTGTTGAAACCGCAGGCAAGCTTCGAGGTCGTGCGGGTGAGCTTTTACGAGGTGGGCGTCAGTATGGTCTCGTTGTTCATACGGTGTTTCAACGTGGTCAAGAGGTACCTAAAACCGTGACTGAACAATCAAGTGTTTGGTGGGTGGGGGCGGTCAACTCAATGAGTGATGCACACTGGATTGCTGATAAGCGTGGGTTAGATGTCAACACCGTTGCAGGGCTAAAGTCTGCCAAGGTCAATAAAGAGCGCATTGGTAAACCGATAGCCGAATATTTATTGATTGGTGATGGTATCGGCAATATCGAGCACAAAGCGTTTAACTGTCAGTCTGGCTCTAAGCTCAATTTAAACTACCGTTAATTGACCTTTTTAACCTATAGGTTACCCGTCCAACCTATAGGTTACCCGTCCAACCTATAGGTTACCTTTTCTTCCTTTTTTCACTTTACTCCTATTTGATAAACGCTCAATTTGATTATTCACAATCCAACGTCGAGAGACAGGGGAGCTTATGAAAGCACAACATAAAAACATGTTGATTGCTGTAGCACTGACCTTACTGGTGATTGCCATCATCAATAACGTATCAACGCTAGAAGCAGTCAAAGAACTCATTAACGGCAAGCGTGGCTGGTTTTAAGGAGATTTAAACATGTCAGTAAAACCAATCAAACTTAACTCAATGGTCGGTGCTGCTTGGGGACAAAAAGGTACTTTACCTATCCCTGTCGGACCTACTTATCAAGAGTTGGTATTAGAAACCAATGCAGAAGCTGCCGATATTGAGCGTTTGTCTATCACGCTTAATGCAGAAGAAATCTATGTCTTAACGGGCAGTGAGATTTTGATGCTTGAGCGCTACAAACAACGTGCTCATACAACGGGTCATTACGTGATCCCATTCAGTGATATCACTGCTCGCACCAAAAATGGTGTTCGCTACACCGGACTAGTAACGGAAGCGGGTGACAATATTCACTTGGATATTCAGTTTAAAGCGAAAGCCAGTGGTGACCCGCTATCAATTCAAGTTCATGCGTGGGTAACGAATGCGCAACCTGCACGAATTATTGTGCCAATGGTCAAGCGTGAAACCATGCCTGCGAATGCGGCAGGGGTAAACGAATTTACAAGCCTAGTATCAAGCCCATTGATTAGTCTTCGTCGTGCGCACTTTATGCATACGGGTATCACTAAACTCGAAGTTGAGCGCGACTTTGTAAAAGAGTACGAAGCCAACAAGTTTATCAATGAAGCGAACGCCAAGCGTAATGAGCGTACACCTCAAGCGGGTTACTTTCATTTCGACCCAATTGTGCGTGGTTTCTCTATTGATGAGCTATTTCCAACGCAGCACAGCTCTAACTTGAAGTTCTCTGTAACAACGAGTGATGTAGCTGGCTCAATTCCTATCTTGGTTGAATCGGTGAAAGT
Source organism: Vibrio sp. Isolate22 (assembly GCF_022398115.1). Taxonomy (NCBI): domain Bacteria; kingdom Pseudomonadati; phylum Pseudomonadota; class Gammaproteobacteria; order Vibrionales; family Vibrionaceae; genus Vibrio; species Vibrio sp. Isolate22. The sequence continues at coordinate 156,253 of NZ_JAKEUW010000016.1, forward strand.
TGTTCGCCCAGAAATGCTCGCGGGTCGCAGCTAAGGAGCCGAGATGAGCTTTTTTGATGACCTCTTGGAGTTTGGGGGCGGTGCGCTCGATAGCGTAGGTGAAAATGCCGATTGGCTGTTTGGTGATGATGATAATTCATCTAACCCGAGCACAACTCAACAACCAAATGCACCCGTTGTTGATAACAACGGCAATGCAGTTACAACCCCTCAAGGTTCGCTTGTAGCGAAAGATAACACCCTGCTTTATATCGGTGGCGGTATTGCTGCGCTGTTAGTGCTGGTTCTACTTGTCACCATGCTGAAAGGTAAATAGTTATGCCATTAATTTTTATGGGGTTAGGTGGTCTTGGGCTTGGGTCTGCGCTTGGGTTTGGTGTGAGTCAGGGTATCAATAAAGCTCTGACTGCTACCGCAGTGGTTGCCCTTCTATACCTTGCCTACAAATCGGGAGTATTTCGCTAATGCTAGGCTCTTTGACGTCTTTAACGGGTGGTGGTGGTCTGACAGGCGGGTCTTCGGGTCCTGCAAAGTCAGGTAACACGTCTAACACTACGAATAACAGTGGCTTTACTGTTGGCGGAATGAATTTTGGCAGTAACAACGGCATACCGTGGTGGGGAATTGCGCTTGTTGCTCTGATTGCGCTGTATGTTCTCACTCGAAAGTAACTTAATTCCTGAGACTTGGAGTAATGCCAAGCCGAGGCTATGTAAAGCCCTTGGTGATTACCTCAAGCAAGCAGAAATTGAAGTTAAGGAGGGGCGAGAGTCCCTTTATCGCGTGGAAGATACCTACATGTTACTCCGTGGTGAGCAGTCACAATCAGGCTCAAAAGAGTTGGTTGTGGTGGCTTTAGCGGGGGATATGGCAGCAGGGACGCTCAGTGCAATTAATCACGGCAAAGCGAATGGGTTTGACTCCATTCGCGCCCACTTTAGTAAACGCGGAGCCTATCGCTATATTCAGCGTAAATTACGATTGCCCGTTCGAGAGATTGAAACTCACAAGAATGAGCATGTATTACAGATAAGGTTTGATGATATGGGCGGAAGAAGCAGCTCAAGAAGTGACGCTAAAACCGTCACCACAACCACAAACAAAAGTAATAGCCAAGGTATCGGTGGTGATAACAATGGCTTTGCTCTGTCAGGGATAGAAAACTCTGACATTAATTTAAGCATGACTGACCATGGTGCAATGGCAGTTGCAGGTCGAACGGCAGAAGAGGCGTTTAAATTCGGAACTGACACATTAGATTTTTCAGCAGATACCGTTGATGCGTCTTTGGAGTTTGGTGAGAAAGCTTTAGATGGAGCATTCAGCTTTGGTGAGAGTGCATTAGATGCAAATGCAAGTCTTAGTGAGCACGCGATAGATTCCATTAAGTCTATGGCAGGCCAACAAACTGAAACGACCAAAGCGGCACTTGCTATAGCAGGGGCGGCAAAAGCACGAGAGCAAACGGGTGAGAACGAAAGCAATAACGAGTTACTGAAAAATGTGTCTCTTATCGTGGGGATTCTCGTTTCAGTGTTAACTATGGCTTATATGTTCGCGGGGCGTAAGCAATGAAGCAACTGCATACCTTAAAGATGGGTGAAACCATTAAATTTAATGCTGGTCAGTCGGGTAAGTACCTCATCATGCGGGAGGCTAGCAATACCGTTATGTTGCGCGGTGATGCTCTGCGACCTGTAGAGATTGAGCGCGGTGACACGGTTGATATTACTCGTTTTGATGAGCTTGAACTGTTTAATCACAAAGCGGATGCCGTGACGATTGAGTATCAAATTGCAGATATTCCAATCATTACCAAAGCACAAAAAATTGATATCAGTAACTCGGTAGCGATCAGCGAGATTTTAACGCCAATTACGGTTGATAAAGTTCTATCCCCTATCAAGGTGGGCGAAGTCCAAGCCGAGGTAAAAACACGCATTCAAAATGATGTCCTCAAGGTGGAAAAGCTTGCTGACTTGTACACCTTGCAAAAGGTCGGCAGTGGATTATTGGATTTAACAAGCGATGAGCAAGTTATTGATGGGAAAGCAGGGCGTAAAGGGCTCTTTATTCAGGCTTCCACCAGAAATGCTAGTCCCGTCTTGGTGCAAGGCTTTATTGACCTTGCGGCTGGCGGTCACGCGTTAATTCAAACAGATGCCATTGTGACGTTGAAAGGTGCGTTGGGTGACAGCGTAAAAGTAGGGGAGTTTATTTAATGTTTCAACTTTCAAACCCGCCTCAAGGCTCTTCGAATTCGGGCTCCGTTGGGGAAGTCGGGGCTAATGTTTTGTCCTGTATTCCTCTAGATGCTCAATATGGTGGGAGTGCATCCGGTTTCGTGACCATCTTAAACAACACTCATGATGACTCTGAGCGCGGTCATAATGCCGCTCTGTATCATCGAGATGAGAGCATTAATGGTGAATACGGTCGAAGATTGGAATTGAAGTCGGCTGTCGACTTGCTAACGAAAGCAGAGCCTTATGATTCTGTCTCCTTTCTACTTGGGGTTACGCTCAAGGGGAAAGTAAACCTCGATGCGTCAACGGCTGCGAAGGTGAGCGCGTTAGATAGTCCGATTTCTTGCGTAATCGGAATTAAGACTCAAGCCGCCCCATCATATAGAGGTACGTACTGCAGTGTGACAGCAGCGTACTCTTCGAGTGATTCGTCATTGGTATTTGGTGGTTCGTCTGATGTTGTTCTCAATGTTCAAGCAGGCGATGTAGCCAGTATTGCAGAGTCAGAGCTTCAAATGTCTTTCGATGTGGAAGATATAACTAATGATGTGATGGTTTACTTGGAAGAGGCTCCTGCAACATTAGAAAGCTTGTTTGGGTTTATTCATGTCAAAAAGGCGTGGATTGCTGAGGAAGTCTCTCCCCCAATACCGAATTAACAAGGCGTTGACGGTAATGAATATTAAGTATTTTTTAGGACTGCTTTTTCTAATCCTGCTTGGGGGATATCTAATGAAAAAAGACAAGATAATCAAAATAGTGGGTGGGTTTGCTTTATCAGCTAGAAGTGAGATGCGCATGGTGGGCGTACACGGTGATTTAAAACGTGTCGTTCGCCGAGCTATTGAGCTAACCCCTTTTGATTTTGGTATCACATCAGGTAAGCGCACCGCAGAGGAGCAAAACGCTCTATTCAAACAAGGCGCCAGCCAGTTAGACGGGTACAGCAAGAAAAGCCGTCACCAATCAGGCTGCGCGGTTGATTTTGTGGTGTACGACGAAAGCGGCAAAGTGACGTGGGGCTTTAGTTATTACGAACAAGTGAGTTGGGCATTCAAACAGGCAGCGGACGAGTTAGGTATTCCGATTGTATGGGGCGGTGATTGGGTCAGCTTTAAAGATGGTCCTCATATCGAACTTGATAGAGCCCATTACTCATAGTTACACAATCAAGTATTTAAGGAAGAGTAAATTACTATGAAAAGCTTATTAGAAAAAATCGGAATCGACCTTGACCAACCATCCACTAAAAAGGGTTTAGCGTTACTTGGCGCGGGAGCTGCTTTGGTAGCTGGTCACCCTGAACTTATCACCGCTAGTGTATCGGCAGACGGTGTTCAATTCGGTGGCATTATTGGCGTAAGTGCCCCAATAGTATTTGGCCTATGGGAAACCCTACGCAATGAGTTCAAGTAAATGGCAGAGTATCAAACGCTAATAGTCGCGGTTGCCAGTGCTTTATCCAGTGGTGTGGGCGTTGGTATCGCACTTAAAACAGATGTTAAGTGGCTGCGCTTAATGATGGAAAAGATGGATGATCGTATTACAAGGCTTGAAAGTGGTAACGGGTAAAAGAGACAGCCTTGCGACTGTCTCTTTTAGTTATTCTTTAATCAAGTCTACGACTGTATTGACACAGTAAATTAGTCCCTTGACAAAAAAATCCGGTCTTAATTTGAAAATAGTAAAACCTGTGTTGAACACCTTACGCAGTATAGCTTTGACGCTTTTTGACAACATAATCACACCTTGATGGTTGTGTTAATTTGATTGCCAAGCCAGTATCCACGATCTATAGTCTCGGTGTCAGATATTGAGATTTAGATATCTAGTAGTCACTTTTCGAGTAATTGGCGTTACTCTAGACTTGGCTTCGAATTCGAACCCTGCCTTTTGGTGGGGTTCTTCGTTTATGGTTAAATAATCTCCAGCGCTTGTATAACTTCCCCTTCTACGTTGTGAATAAAAAAACACTACATAGTGTGCTTCTTCTCTTAAGGCTTACAAGATAGTGCCCCAACTAGTATATTTCAAGGCAAAGAAATGGAGGCGGTTGTGGATAAGTGGTGGATGGAAAAAAAACTGTTAGTGGCCACTAACTGATGGTGATATATGCGACTTGATTGTATAAATATCGCGTTTTAAGAATGCTATATTTTGCTACACCTCAAAAAAAAAAACTCTTGATCTTTGGCTAAAACTTATAACCTTGTTTTTTGGTCGAAATTACATTTAAGTTGTTAAGTTATTTGATTTTTTGGCTGTTAGATATGGGGGAGGTAATGTTGCTTCTTCATGATTTAAAAGACTGTAAGGAAGTTATTGTTACTCTTGTTTATAACATAGATGTAGCGGCAAGCTGTGTTATGTGAACACTTAGTACTTTTGAGTTCTAAAAGGGCTCTAAAATATTGTATGGTCGTGGTAAGTTACAGTTCTATTTCTTAATCAATGAGATGCTTATGGATCGGGGTATAGTTTTATCGCCAAAATTTATCTACCGCCCAACAGGTGATGTTTTGTTTGAATCGGCTGTTGATGATTTTGAACTCAGGAAATACTTGCTGTATTGGGACAAAATAAATGTTCCTCGATCAACATATATTGATTTTGATTGCGACCAGTTTAGATTACTTCAAGATGCAGGTAGGCTTGAGAGAACTGCATATGGCCCTCAATATGATGGGTATGTTTTTAACTTGGCGAATAGCCAAGAAATATATATGAGAAACATAAGGTTTGGTGGTAGAACCGGGCTCGGTAAGATTGATAACTGTCGAAATGTTGCACTTGACCGCGCTGTTGGTGAGCAGATACTAAATGCACATAATGATGTGTTTATGTTGTTAGATGCTAAAGAACCAGGCTGTTGGTCAAAAGGACAAATGTCTTCATCTCCAATTACTTTTGATGAAAAGAATGAGCGTGGGGTCGAAATTAACCTATACAATCTATTACCAGTACCTTCGGCTGATACCAGTTTATTAGACATAATAAAATTTAAAGATAGTCGTTATGACGAGCTCGTTGCTTTTAGGGTTTACTTGGATGACCTATATCAGTCAATCAGAAACTCTCAAGATCCAGCTCGTGCATTTAATACGGAAATGAATCGACTTAATCTTGCATTAATAGATCTAAACAAAGTGATGAAAGAATCAAGGTTTCGAGTCGTTGTTGATTCTTTGAGATCTGTATTAAATGGCTTTGACGGAATAGTTGGGTTGGGTTTGGCTGCTGGGACTGCCACTACATTAACGAGTGCATTAGGAGTTCCTCCTCTTGTTGCGGGTTTATCAGCTGCTGGATTAGCTATAGCGCCCAAGCTTATACCTCAATCTCATAGCAATATCCCATCTCACTTTACGTATATAAAAAGTGTAAGGTCGACTTTTACAAACTGATTTAAAGTCGTGTTTATATAAGCGTTACAATGAATATGGAGCCTTTTGGCTCCATATTTACTCAAGTACGGTTGTGAAGTTTGTGTGGAAAGAGTTGAGTATAAACCTGCCATAAAATGTTCAAGTTCCTGTGCCCTGTTACCTGTGCTACCTCTTCGATTGAGTACCCTTTTTCAAATAACCTACTCGCTCCCTCTCTGCGTAAGTCGTGATACCTCAAATCTTCAATACCTAATTCGTTTCGTACTCGCTGAAAGCCTGCACTGACACTTCGTGAATTGTATGGAAAAATCAGATCACCTTTATTTGGTTGCTTGAGTGCGATCTCGAATGATTCACCAAGTAACGGAACAATCATGTGATTGCCCTCTTTCTTCCTTGGGTCTTTTCTGTCTCTAACGAGTATCGTTTTATGTTCTTGGTTGAGGTCTTCCCAACGCAACTTGCAGACTTCGCCAATACGCATACAAGTAAGAATGCTGAACTCTAGAATGTCAGTGAATGGGATTCGAGTTGTACCGTTTGGCCGGAAAGATTCTCGTAGTTCTAATCCAAGCTTCAAGATTTTCAGTTCTTCAGAAGTCGGGCGGCGTGTTCGTTTCTGACTCTTACCGACTAACCCCATATCAATCAGAACAGGGACGGCTTCATCAAATATCTGGTGATTGGTGTCGATGTTGAAGACAGGCTTAGACTTTTTCATTACAGAGCGCAGGTAAGCGATATCATGATAAATCGTTGCGGGTTTGGCTCCTGTGCCTCTTCTATTCTTACAGTGCTCGATTAAGTCGCTAGTTTTTAGCTGATTACTCTCAACTTGGGCGATGTCGCAATCCCTAAGCATCTTAATAACGTAGCGTTTTGTTCGACCTGTATTGTCCCAAAGGTCACGCTCTGCCATGAACAAATCGAGGAGTACCGAAAGGGGGACCGTTTTTGGCTGATTGAGTACCCCTTGAGCTTCTAATTCAGCTACCCTTTTTTTACCGAAAGCTTTAGCGAGTGCTTTCTTTTTTAGAGTTTTGCTTTCCCTGTGTATAATGCGCGAATTCTTTTTAACGATGATTGTTACCTTGAACCTTGGTTCACCGCTTTTTAGCTTTCTGGTCTCGATGGTATAACTTGCCATTGTCCAACTCCTAAAGGGGTACTTGAGGGGTACTACAGGAAGTAATTCCGTTTAATTCTAGGTAATTCACTGTATGTTTGTACAGTATTAATTGAGACTGAATCATGACAAACACTAATAAAACCAGTAAATACGCTAGTAACCGACTTTCTGTTGCACCCATGCTCGATTGGACTGACCGCCACTGTCGTTACTTTCACCGTTTGCTCTCTCAGCAGACTCTTCTGTACACGGAAATGGTAACAACAGGCGCGATCTTACACGGTAAGGGCGATTTCCTAGAATACAGTGAGCAAGAGCATCCACTGGCTCTTCAACTTGGTGGTTCAAATCCAGTTGATCTTGCGGCTTGTGCCAAGCTTGCAGCTGAGCGTGGTTATGATGAAGTAAACCTTAACGTAGGTTGCCCTTCAGACCGAGTGCAAAACGGTCGCTTTGGTGCGTGCTTAATGGCAGAGCCAGAGCTAGTAGCAGACTGTGTATCAGCAATGAAAGAAGTCACTGATATTCCAATCACTGTGAAAACTCGCATTGGTATCGATGACCAAGACTCTTATGAGTTTCTGACGAAGTTTATCTCAACGGTTTCTGAAAAGGGTGGTTGTGAGCAATTCACTATTCACGCACGTAAAGCGTGGTTGAGTGGTCTTAGCCCGAAAGAGAACCGTGAGATCCCACCTTTGAATTATGATCGTGCTTACCAGATCAAGAAAGACTTCTCAGATCTAGTGATCGCAGTAAACGGTGGCATCACCACATTAGAGCAGACAAAAGAGCATCTTCAGCACCTGGATGGCGTGATGATCGGTCGCGAGGCTTACCATAGCCCATTTATTCTGGCGGAAGTGGATCAACAGATCTTCGGCTTAGATACGCCAATCAAGAAACGCTCACAAGTCGTCGAAGAGATGTACCCGTACATCGAGCGTGAGCTTTCAAAGGGTGCAAGCCTAGGGCACATTTCTCGTCATATGCTTGGCCTTTTCCAAAGCATGCCGGGTGCAAGACAATGGCGTCGCTACATTAGCGAAAATGCGCATAAGAAAGGCGCGGGTATCGAAGTCATGCAGACGGCATTGGCTAAGATTCCTAAAGAGCTGAACGTATAGGTTAAATTCGCCACTAAAGGCTAAATTTACCACTTGGATTTACTTGAAAAGCCGTACATGAGAATGTGCGGCTTTTTATTTGACTGATAAATAAGGGTTTTATTGATTTTGCCGACTTGGTACAGAAGCTGCAATATTAGAAATTAGGAAAGATAGGTCATTAACTCACTAGGGAGACCATTATGTTTGAATTAATCTTTGTTCTTATTTTCGTTGCTACGCTTCTTGTGACAGGCATTACCTTTATGACGGTATTAGCGGCAACAGGAGTTGCATTAGCCGTAATGTTGCTGCTTGGTATGATGAGTGTGGTGTTTAAATTACTGCCTTGGTTGATTGTGATTGCAATCGGTGTGTGGTTTTTCAAAAACTTTGTACATAGCTCGAGTCAGAGACGCTACTAAAGTCATGACACCGTCAAATATCGGCTTGCTGTCGGTTTATCGTTTTAGTCTTTAAGATGTGTGGTAGAATTTTCCCCAATAATCTATGAATGTGCATACACTTAGCACAACGATATGGAATTGGAGCTATCTCAAATGAATAAAATGCCATTAATTGCTTTAGTGGGAATGCTATCTTTAAGTTCAGCGGTATCTGCTGAGGAAGAGTTTTCTTACACGGCTAAAGTCGGTGCCGATATGTGGTGGGGAAGTACCAAGCTAAATGAAGTGAGACAAGACGAAGACTCTAACTCTCCTTCTGTGTATTTCGCATTTGAGCATAATGCCCCAATGCTGCCAAATGCTAGCTTCCGTTATACGTCTATTGATACGGATGCATTGGCTTTTGATAAGTACGACTACACATTCTACTACACCTTGCTAGAGCACAAGTTGATGAACTTCGATGCGGGTCTGACGTTTACTCAGTACTCAAACTCGAATTACATTGAACCTCAAAAAGGAACTCAAGCAAGCTTCGATGAATTTACTTGGAGCTTCTACGGTAACGCAGAGATCAACGTTCCTGACACCAACTTCGATATCATTGGTACCATGGAATTCGGTGATAGCAGTGGTATTAAGAGCACAGATTTGATGGCGGGTGTTCAGTACCGAATCCCAGTATCAGAGTCTGAAATTGCCTTGCGTGGTGGTTACCGTGTTATCGACTTAGACTCAGATGAGTTCTTTGATTCTGAGCTAGGTAAAAACTTTGTCATGGTAGATGGTTGGTTTGCTGGCGCAGAAGTACGATTCTAAGTCGACCCTAAAGAACATCTAAAACCAATTTTAAGAACGCCGCTTTATTAAGTGGCGTTTTTTTATATCTGTTGATTATATCTTTCTGGAATTAGTTAGCACATTCATCACTTTCGACCATCCTTATACAGGAAGCTGATTAACGTCTATTCTTATAAGGTCTATGTTGTTGGGTCAGAACAAGGGATGGAATATGACACTCAATGAATTACGCAATTTATATCGAGAAAATTTGTTAGTAGAAGCCATCATAGAGCCCTCAATACAAGAAGGGTCTTGGGTTGTGGAGTTTCGCCATATGGGGGGCGGCTTTGTTCTGCTTACTGATGTCCACGGTGAGGAGTGCCATTATGCAGATTTAGACCTAGCATCTAAGTCGGCAATGGCGGTCGGTTTTCAACAAGTTCGTATTGAAAACCAGTAGCTAATTTACCCATTCAATCGCTTTTTACTTCCAAAAAGTTATAAAACATACTTTTCTATTCTTTCTTGTTATTAAAAGGAGTGGTTAATCTATCGTCACGCAATGATTAGGGATGTCGTGACCATGTCTTTAAATAAGAAAGAGTCTTCACAAAATAACAATGCACAGTCTGGGACGAACGAGCTACCTGGATTAGCTGCACCGCTTAATGACCAACAACTGGGTCATCTTCAACAAACTGTTTCCGAATTATCTTCTCAACAATTGGCATGGGTTAGTGGTTACTTATGGGGTGTGAGCCAAGCTCAACCTGTGGGCGCAGCCGCACCGATTACTCAAGCAGCTGCGGCGGTTGCTGCAAAACCTGCTGGCAAGCTCAGCATTATCTTTGCTTCTCAAACCGGTAATGCCAAAGGTGTCGCTGAATCACTAGAAGCAGAAGCAAAAGCCCTAGGTATCGCCGTCGAGCTTTTCGATGCCAGTGATTACAAAGGCAAGAACCTAGCTAAAGAGACGCACGTTATTTTCGTGGCTTCAACTAATGGTGAGGGTGAAGCGCCAGATAACGCGATTGAACTGCACGAATTCCTACAATCAAAGAAAGCGCCAAAGCTATCAAACTTACAATATGGTGTGATTGGTCTGGGTGACTCAAGCTACGAGTTTTTCTGCCAAACAGCGAAAGACTTCGATAACTTCCTAGCTAAGCTTGGTGCAAAATCATTTGTTGACCGTCTTGATTGTGACGTAGATTACGAAGCGGCAGCAACCGAGTGGCGCGCTAAAGCTCTATCACAAGTACAAGAAACACTTTCGACGGGCGCTGAGGCCGAGGTAGTTCAATTACCAGTAGGTCAAGCTGCTGCCGATCATTCACAGTACACCAAGCAAAACCCATACACTGCAACATTGCTAACAAGTCAAAAGATCACAGGTCGAGATTCGGGTAAAGACGTTCGTCATATCGAGATTGATCTGGATGAGTCCGGTATTACTTATCAACCGGGTGACGCACTGGGTGTGTGGTATGAAAACAGTTCAGAATTAGCGAATCAGATTCTTGCTAAAGTTGGGCTCTCTGGTATCGAGAGCGTAGATGTGGATGGTGAAAACCTCTCTATTCATAGTGCTCTAGTGAGTAAGTTCGAGATAACGGCTTCAAACCCTCAACTTGTGACTAAGTTTGCTGAGCTATCTGGTAGCAAGAAACTGTTAAAGCTGGTGGAAGATAAAGACAAGCTTCGTGAATACGCGGGCAACACGCAAATTGTTGATGTATTAGCTGAGAAGAAAACCAAACTATCGGCTGATGAGCTTTTAGGTCTGTTGCGTAAGCTTACACCGCGTCTTTACTCAATCGCATCGAGCCAAGCTGAAGTGGATGAAGAAGTTCACCTAACGGTTGGTCTGGTCGAATACCAAAAAGGTGAAGAGTCTCGTTTAGGTGGAGCATCAAGTTTCCTAGCTCAGCGTTTAGAGGAAGGTGGTGAAGTGAAGGTGTTCGTAGAGAACAACAATAACTTTAAGCTACCACAAGACGACAATACTCCAATCATTATGGTCGGTCCGGGTACTGGCATCGCACCATTCCGCAGCTTTGTTCAAGAGCGCGAAAACACAGATGCTCAAGGTAAGAGCTGGTTATTCTTTGGCGACCGTACCTTTACTCAAGACTTCCTATACCAAGTTGAATGGCAGAAGTACCTCAAATCTGGTGCGCTAACTAAGCTAGATGTTGCTTTTAGCCGCGACCAAAAAGAGAAAGTGTATGTGCAAGACCGCTTAATCGAGCAGGCGGAGCAAGTATGGCAATGGCTACAAGAAGGCGCGTATTTTTATGTGTGTGGTGATGCGACTCGAATGGCGAAAGACGTACATGAAGCACTAGTTACGATTGCTGAAAAACAGGGCAATCAAAGCCGCGAACAGGCTGAGCAATATATTCATGATTTACGTAAAGCGAAACGTTACCAAAGGGATGTGTACTAATGAGCAAGCAAGTAATAGAGCAAGAAGTGCTAGGCCAAGTACTTGGTCCGTTGGCTGACAATGAGCGTCTAAAGCGTGAGAGTAATAACCTGCGCGGTACGATCGAGCAAGACTTACAAGATCGTATCACTGGCGGCTTTACAGCAGATAACTTTCAACTGATTCGTTTCCACGGCATGTACCAACAAGACGACCGTGATATTCGTAACGAACGTGCTAAGCAAAAGCTAGAGCCTCTGCATAACGTCATGCTCCGTGCGCGTATGCCTGGTGGCATCATTACTCCTAAGCAGTGGTTAGCAATAGATAAGTTTGCAGATGAAAGTACGTCTTATGGTTCAATCCGTTTAACGACTCGTCAAACGTTTCAGTTTCACGGCGTGTTAAAGCCAAATATCAAGCTGATGCACCAAACGTTAAATAGCATTGGTATTGATTCAATTGCTACTGCGGGTGATGTAAACCGAAATGTTCTGTGTACGACAAACCCTGTTGAATCTGAACTTCACCAAGAAGCCTATGAGTGGGCGAAGAAGATCAGTGAACACCTACTTCCTAAAACTCGTGCTTACGCCGAGATCTGGCTTGATGGCGAGAAATTAGAAACAACCGATGATGAGCCAATCCTAGGTAATAATTATCTACCGCGTAAATTCAAGACAACAGTTGTGATCCCACCACAAAATGATGTCGATGTTCACGCTAACGATCTTAACTTTGTTGCGATTGCTAAAGACGGAAAGCTGGTGGGCTTTAACGTGTTAGTCGGTGGTGGTTTAGCAATGACGCACGGTGATACTTCTACTTATGCTCGAAAAGCTGATGACTTTGGTTTTGTGCCACTAGAAAATACGTTAGATGTTGCGGCAGCGGTTGTTACCACACAGCGTGATTGGGGTAATCGTTCAAACCGTAAGAATGCAAAAACTAAGTACACACTAGACCGTGTAGGCATTGATGTGTTCAAAGCGGAAGTTGAAAAGCGTGCGGGTGTTAAGTTTTCGGAAAGCCGCCCTTATGAATTCACGGAGCGTGGCGACCGTATCGGCTGGGTTGAAGGCATTGATGGTAAGCATCACTTAGCGCTGTTTATTGAAAATGGTCGCTTGCTTGATTTCCCTGGGAAAGCACTGAAAACTGGTGTTGCAGAAATTGCTAAGATCCACAAAGGCGATTTCCGTATGACTGCAAACCAAAACTTAATTGTTGCTGGTGTCCCTAAGAGCCAGAAGGCAAAAATTGAGAAGTTAGCTCGTCAATATGGTCTGATGGATGACGCGGTAAGTGAACAACGCAAGAACTCGATGGCGTGTGTAGCATTCCCTACATGTCCTTTAGCAATGGCAGAAGCCGAACGTTTTCTTCCTGAGTTTGTTACCGATGTTGAAGGTATCCTTAAGAAACATGGTTTGCCAGAAGACGATAACATCATCCTTCGTGTAACAGGGTGTCCAAATGGCTGTGGCCGTGCAATGTTGGCTGAACTTGGTTTAGTAGGCAAAGCACCAGGTCGTTACAATATGCATTTAGGTGGCAACAAAGCCGGCACTCGTATTCCTAAGATGTATAAAGAGAACATCACATCAGCTCAAATCTTAGAAGAGATTGATTCGCTGGTGGGCCGTTGGGCTGCAGAACGAGAAGAGAACGAAGGGTTCGGTGATTTCACAATCCGAGCTGGCATCATCCAAGAGGTGATCATTTCAAAGAGGGATCTGCATGCATAATTCTGTCGCTTCAAAATTGAAGTTAGCAGAACTGCTCGCACTGACCAAGACGGAGCAGGTACTTCGTCTTGGACAGATTAACGCAGAGTTAGAACAGCTAACTGCTTTAGAAAGAGTGAAATGGGCACTAGAAAACTTAGAAGGAACACATGTTGTGTCTTCAAGTTTTGGAATCCAAGCAGCACTCATGCTGCACTTAGTCACTCAGGCAAAGCCGGATATTCCGGTTATTCTTACCGATACCGGGTACCTATTTCCAGAAACCTATCGTTTTATAGATGAGTTAAGCCAGAAGCTCACCTTAAACCTACAAGTATTTCGTGCTCAGCAAAGCCCTAATTGGCAAGAAGCGCAATATGGGAAACTGTGGGAACAAGGACTAGAGGGTATCGAAAAGTACAACAAGCTAAATAAAGTCGAACCGATGAGAAGGGCGTTAGATGAACTTGAGGCTGGTACTTGGTTCTCCGGGTTGAGAAGAGAGCAGTCCCAATCACGTGCAAACTTGGCAATCTTATCTATCCAAAATGGTGTGTTTAAGTTCTTACCTATAATCGATTGGACCAACAAAGATGTTCACTACTATTTAGAAGAGCACGGTTTGAGTTACCACCCGCTTCGAGAGCAGGGCTACCTTTCAGTTGGAGATACACATACAACTAAGAAGTGGGAGCCAGGTATGACAGAAGAAGAAACCCGCTTTAACGGGTTAAAGCGAGAATGTGGGCTTCATGAGGACGATGGCGAACAATATGGCTCTGGTATTTAGGTTCATTGCTGATTAAAAAGCTGCTTTAGGGCAGCTTTTTTGCTTTTCTGGGGGCAAAAAAACAACCCCTGTGGATAACTCTGTGATTAGTTTGTAGGTACTTTGTAGTTAAACTTGCATAAATAGGGTCTTGGTGGTTTATCCATCATGTAAGCCTTGTTTTTGCATTTTTCTTAAATAAACACTTGCCAATGTGAGCGACATCTCTATAATGCCGCCTCACTGACACGGCAGACGCCATAAGGCTTCAGCAAAGAATGTTGGTTAGGCAACTGGCTTCAAGCGATTATTCGCTTCTACTTTTAGAAAGTAGAAATTAATTTTCAAAAGTGTTTGACACTGAAGATTAAGTCGCTAGAATAGCCGCCTCTTCCGAAGTGATGTAAGTCACAACGAAGAGAAGTTCTTTAACAATTTAAACCTATCAATCTGTGTGGGCACTCGTTGATGAATATCAAAAAATGAAACTCCGGTTTCAACTTGATTTCAATGAACTGAGTGACCAATCGATAATTTATTATCGGCACAGTCAATTCATTATCATTCTGTTGGAATGATAATAGCTTTAAAATTACACAGTAGTTTTGAAGTCAGTATTCGTTGAGTCACAAAATCTTAAATTGAAGAGTTTGATCATGGCTCAGATTGAACGC
>NZ_JAKEUW010000160.1:0-543 GCF_022398115.1 Vibrio sp. Isolate22
GTGATAGCTAAATTCACTGAACCGACGCGGCCTCCCGCGCTTATTCTGTTTGCTTTGCGCCCACCCGCTTATTGCTTCTTCATCAATCCAAAAGGTCAGAGAACCACGGTTAATGAGTGATTGGTTGTATTGCTTCCAGTTGGTTGTTTTGTAACGAGGCTTAGGCATAGGACTACGAGAGAGAGTGGAGGTAGCTGATCAGATCGTAGGTTCTGGATTTAGTTCCATTGAATTACGCAACAAAGCCCAATATACTGCTTTCGTCAGACGCTACGATTGACATCCACCCCGTATTTTTATTTTCAGCCCTAAACCACCTACTTCAGTAGGTGGTTATCATTCAGTTTGGCTTTGCCTGTAGTTCTACCCATGTTAAATGCTCCCTTGATTTTTAGCGAAGTCAAAGAGGACAAATAACATGAGCAGATATAATCAAGCTTCCCACGTATTTTGGAGATGTCAATATCACATAGTGTGGACACCAAAGTATCGATTTAGGATTTTGAAAAACAATGTAGGTAAAGAAGTTTATCGATGTATAAA
>NZ_JAKEUW010000161.1:0-517 GCF_022398115.1 Vibrio sp. Isolate22
GCCAATCAAGCGACATGTAAAAATCATGAGTCAAGCGACCCCGTTCGATCCTTTTTGGGAAGGTTTTCTCAATGAACGTAAGGTGAAAAATACAGGTCGTAACTCATGGTTTGATCCTGTCGCCACTGCTTTGTGAGTTGCTGGGTAACAATAACGCCTTAGTGGAGGCTTGAGCCGTATGCAGTGAAAGTTGCACGTACGGTTCTTAGGAGGGCGGCATCTGGTAACAGGTGTCGCCTATCCGACAGAGGCTTGATAGACGTGAAGTTTGATCCGCCCCAGCAGTTTTGGACACTGAGTTAAGTGAGTACAATCACTAACGAGGTGAACAATGACAACTAAGAAAACTAGAATTAAACATTCCCCTGAATTTAAAGCAGAGTACAATCACTAACGAGGTGAACAATGACAACTAAGAAAACTAGAATTAAACATTCCCCTGAATTTAAAGCAGAAACCCTGAAGTTAGCAGATAAAGTGGGAGTAGCTGCGACAGCAAGACAGCTTTCTTTACATG
>NZ_JAKEUW010000162.1:0-513 GCF_022398115.1 Vibrio sp. Isolate22
CAATGCTTTTCGTTTTGTCTGAGCAGTAGCCGCATGGTTAGTTGGCAAAAATGAATCAGTACCATGAATGGCAAAGACTTGAGCCCAATACCGTATCTGTCTTGAAGAAATTGAATATTGTTTTAAAATGAATCAGTACCATGAATGGCAAAGACTTGAGCCCAATACCGTATCTGTCTTGAAGAAATTGAATATTGTTTTGCTAAGTAGAGAGATGACGTGCCATCTAAGTATTGCTTAGCAATGATACATTTTAGCTCTCGGCTATATTTGGACATAAAAAGACCCCCAATAATTGGTGTCCAACTATTGGGGGTCAGTTCATTGTTTAGTTCACAGTAGGCTTTTTTGTGGTTCATCGCGGATTAGCGGGAACTAAAAACAAAAACGGTAGTAAGTGATATGGTTTAGTCGCCAAACAAAAATCATACACAAACTACCGTTTTCATGCCGAATCATACTTTCCTATCTTCATTCTGGGAAGGCTTTAAAATAGTAAAGTCTCACCAGACA